>JAIYAI010000035.1 GCA_027489135.1 Acetobacteraceae bacterium | reverse complement strand
TGAAGCCTGCCGAGGTGCAGAAGAACTGGGTGGTGATCAATGCCGAGGGCCTGGTCCTCGGCCGCCTCGCCACCCTCGTCGCCATGCGCCTCCGCGGCAAGCACAAGCCCCAGTTCACGCCCCATGTGGATTGCGGCGACCATGTCGTCATCGTCAACGCGGAGAAGGTGCGCCTGACCGGCAACAAGGCCGAGCAGGACAGCTTCTACTGGCACACCGGCTACCCCGGCGGCATCAAGGGCCGCACCTTCCGCGAGCGGCTCGAGGGCCGGCACCCGGAGCGGGTGATCGAGAAGGCGGTGGAGCGCATGATCACGCGTGGCCCGCTCGGCCGGCAGCAGATGCGCAACCTGCATGTCTATGCCGGGCCGGAGCATCCGCATGGCGGGCAGAACCCCGTGGCCCTGGATGTCGCGGCGATGAACCGCAAGAACGTCGCCGGCGCGAAGGCGAGCTGAGAGCATGAGCGAGCAGACCACAACCAACACCCTCGCCGACCTCAAGTCGCTGGTGCAGGGCACGCCCATCGCGGCGGGCACCGAGGCCGCGGCCGCGCCGCGCGCCCCGAAGCGCGACGCCTTCGGCCGGTCCTACGCCACGGGCCGCCGCAAGGACGCCGTCGCCCGCGTCTGGGTGAAGCCCGGCAAGGGCACCATCACCATCAACGAAAAGCCGGCGGCGAAGTACTTCGCACGGCCCGTGCTGCGCATGCTGATCACCCAGCCCTTCCTGGTGGCGGACCGCTAACAGCAGTTCGACGGTATCTGCACCGTGGTCGGCGGCGGCCTCTCCGGCCAGGCCGGCGCGGTGCGCCACGGCATCAGCCGCGCGCTGACCGAGTATGAGCCCGAGCTGCGGCCGATCCTGAAGAAGGCCGGCTTCCTGACCCGCGACCCGCGCGTCGTGGAGCGGAAGAAGTACGGCAAGGCGAAGGCGCGACGTTCCTTCCAGTTCAGCAAGCGCTGAGCCGGGGCGGACGCCGGCTCGCGCCGGTCCGGTTTCGGATTGTCATACGGGGGGCGGGTCCGCGAGGGCCCGCCCCTCTTGCATTTTCGGCCCCGTTGTGGGGCCATTGCCGGCCTGAGGAGGGCCAGACCATGGCGAAGGGTAAGACGCCCGCGGTGTTCATCGACGGCGAGGCCGGCACGACCGGCCTGCAGATCCGCGATCGCCTGCGCCTGCTGCCGCATATCGATGTGCGTTCCATCGATCCCGCCCGCCGCAAGGACCCCGAGGCCCGGCGCGCCATGATGGCCGAGGTCGACCTCGTCGTGCTCTGCCTGCCCGACGACGCGGCGAAGGAGAGCGCGGCGCTCGCCGCCTCGCTCGGGGCCGCCGCGCCGAAGCTGCTGGATGCCAGCACGGCGCACCGGGTGAACCCGGACTGGGCCTATGGCCTGCCGGAACTCTCCGCGGACCAGCCGGCGAGGATCGCCGCCGCCGCGCGCGTGGCGAATCCGGGCTGCTACCCGACCGGCGCGATCCTGCTGCTGCGGCCGCTGGTCGAGGCAGGGATGATGCCGGCCGACTTCCCGGTCACGGTCAACGCCGTCTCCGGCTATTCCGGCGGCGGCAACGCCATGATCGCCTCCTACGAGGCGCGCACGGCGCCGGACTTCGAGCTCTACGGCCTCGGGCTCGAGCACAAGCACGTCGCGGAGCTGCAGCACTACACCGGGCTGACGCGGCGGCCGATCTTCGTCCCCTCGGTCGGCGACTTCCGCCAGGGCATGATCGACTGCATCCCGCTGCATCTCGACATGCTCGCCGGCAAGCCATCGCCGGTGGAGATCGAGGCGCTGCTGGCCAAGCGCTACGCCGGCAGCGAATACGTCCACGTCCTGAAATCCGAGGCGAAGCTGGAGCCGCAGGCGCTGAACAACACGAACCTGTTGGAGCTGCGCGTGCACGGGAACGCGGCGCGCGGCCATGCCATCCTGACCGCGCGCTACGACAATCTCGGCAAGGGGGCGTCCGGGGCGGCGGTGCAGAATATCGGCCTGATGCTCGGCGTCGCGGTCGAGACCCGGCTGCCGCAAGCGGCGGAGTAGCAGGGCTTTGCGGCGTGGCCGGGCTTGACCCGGCTACGGCCCGGCCCTGGGATGGCCGGCAGGACAGGCGCATCGCCGGGAGGACAGCCGCATGGACCACAACACGCCCACCACCGTCGCCCCGCCGCTCTACGCCTTCGAGGGCAAGGTGCCGGTCATCCACCCGAGCGTCTTCGTCGCCCCTACTGCGGCCGTGATCGGCGACGTCACCGTGGGGGAGGGATCGAACATCTGGTACCACTGCGTCCTGCGCGGCGACACGAACTTCATCCGCATCGGCAAGGGCTGCAACATCCAGGACGGCACCATCGTGCACGTGAACCGCGGCGCCGAGGCGACGATCCTCGGCGACCACGTCACGGTCGGGCATGCCGCGATCATCCACGCCTGCACGCTCGAGGACCGCGCCTTCGTTGGCATGGGCGCCACGGTGCTGGACGGCGCAGTGATCGAGGAGGGCGGCGTGCTGGCCGCCGGCGGCGTGCTGCCGCCGGGCAAGCGCATCGGCAAGATGGAGCTCTGGATGGGCAACCCGGCGAAATTCGTGCAGCTTCTGACCGTGGAGCGCCGTGCTGGCTTCGACCGCACCGCGCCGCACTACGTGGAACTGGCGCAGCGGCACAAGGTCAGCCTCGCCGGCGGCTGACGGGGCGACCGGGGGGCTGGCGCCCGGCCCCGGCGCCGTCCCTGGCACACGGCATGCATGATCCCGTCGCCGGCAACGACCGGCCCATCACCCCGGGATCTGCCATGCGCCGCTTCGCCGCCCTCCTCACGGCCCTGCTGCTGGCCGCCACGCCACTCCGCGGCCAGGCGCAGGACTACCCGACCCGCCCCATCACCCTGATCGTCGCCTTCGCGCCCGGCGGGCCGAGCGACACCACGGGGCGGCTGATGGCGGAGGCGATGGGTGCGCGCCTCGGCCAGCGCATCCTGGTCGAGAACGTCTCCGGCGCCGGCAGCACCATCGGCTCCGCCCGCGTCGCCCGCGCCGCGCCGGATGGCTACACCCTGCTGCTGAACCACCTGGCGCTGCCCGGCGGCGCCGCGCTCTATGCCGACCTGCCCTACGACACCGCCACCGCCTTCGCCCCGGTCGGGCTGATCAACTACGGCCCCCTCGTGCTGATCGGCCGGCGCGACCTGCCGCCCGCCGATGCTGCCGCCGCCCTGGCCTGGATGAAGGCGCAGGGCGAGAAGCTGAACATGGGGCATTCCGGCATCGGCTCCGCCGTGCATCTGTGCAGTCTGATGATCCAGCACCGCCTCGGCGTGCCGTTCAACGACATCGGCTACCGCGGCAGCGCCCCGGCGCTGCAGGACATGCTGGCGGGGCGGGTCGACATGATCTGCGACCTCTCGACCACCGCGCTGGCGCAGGTGCGGGGCGGCCAGGCCCGCGCCTTCGCGGTGACCACCCGGGCGCGGCTGGGCACGCTTCCCGAGGTGCCGACCCTCTCCGAGGCCGGCTTCCCGGGCTTCGAGCTGCTGCTGTGGAACGCGATCTACGCCCCCGCCGCGACGCCGCGGCCGATCGTCGCGCGGCTGAACGCGGCGCTGCGCGAGAGCCTGGCGGATCCCGAGATGCGCCGGCGCCTGGCCGAGTTCGGCACCGAGGTCTTCCCCGAGGCGGAGCAGACGCCCGAGGCCGCGCAGGCCCGGCTGCAGGCCGAGATCGTCGCGATCCGCGATGCGGTCCGCGCCATGGGCGTGCCGCCGCAACGCTGATAGGCTCCGTGCATGCCCGACCCTGAGCGCCGGTAGGCTTCACCCATGTCGAACCCCGAAAGCCCCCGCGGCTACCACGATATCGGCGGCGATCCCGCCGGCCCGGTCGAGAAGCGCGAGACCGTCCCCGCCGACTGGGCGATGCTGTCCGAGGCGCTGCGCAACGCCATGCACCGCCGCCATGGCAACCTCACCCTCGACGAGCTGCGCCGCAGCTTCGAGACGATGGGGCAGGAGCTCTACGCCGCGCTCGGCTTCTACGAGCGCCGCGCCGAGGCGCTGGCCCGGCTGCTGGAGGAGAAGGGCGTGCTGACCCGGGCCGAGATCACCGCACGCATGGAGGCGATCGCCGCCGCCCGCGGCCAGAAGGTCGACCACGCCGCGCGGGTGATCGGGAGTGCGCCGCGGTGAGGGGGCGCCGGGTCGCCCGGAGTGCTTCCCGATGACAGCGCCGCGCTTCGCCGTTGGCGCGCGCGTGCTTATCCTCGACCTCGGCAAGCACGGCCATGTGCGGATCCCGCACTACGTCCGCGGGCAGGTGGCGGAAGTCGAGCGCTACTGCGGCGCCTACCGCAACCCCGAGGACCTCGCCTATGGCCGCTACGACGGCCCGCGCATCGACCTCTACCGCGTGCGCATCGCCCAGGCTGCGCTGTGGCCCGGCTATGCCGGCGACGCGGCGGATGATCTCGAGATCGAGGTCTATGACCACTGGCTCGCCCCGGCCGAAGCGGGTGGACGCGGGGAGACGCCGCCATGCTGATCTGCGAGGGCGAGGCGGGCGGCGACTACTACGCCCTGATGACCGAGGCGATGCATCGGCTGCTGCTGGAGCGCGGCGTCCTGGCGCCGGAGGACGTGGACACGCTGGTCGCCGACCTCACCGCGCCCAATAGCGGCTGGGGCGCCCGGGTCGTCGCCCGGGCCTGGGTCGATCCCGGCTTCAAGGCGCGGCTGCTGGCCGATGGCCGGGCCGGCTGCGCCGAGCTCGGCTACCCGGTGCGGGAGGCGCAGCTGGTGGTGCTCGAGAACACGCCGGCGCTGCACAACCTCGTCGTCTGCACGCTCTGCTCCTGCTATCCGCGGTCGCTGCTGGGCCAGCCGCCCTGGTGGTATGTCAGCAAGGCCTATCGTGCCCGCGCGGTGCGGGAGCCGCGGGCGGTGCTGGCGGAGCTCGGCTACGTCCTGCCCGAGTCGGTGAAGCTTCGGGTGCACGACAGCAATGCCGACCTGCGCTACCTCGTGCTGCCGATGCGCCCGGCCGGCACCGAGGGCTGGGACGAGGCGGCGCTCGCCGCCTGCATCGGCCGCGACGCGCTGGTGGGGGCGGCGCCGGCCAGGGTGCCGTAGCGGGGGGAGCGGGTCCCCCATCCGCGCCGCTTCCGATTCGCCCGCCGGCCCGGTAATCCCCCGGCCCCGCCGCTGGAGGTCACCCGAGGCATGACGGTTGCGATCGAGATGGGCCGCACGCCGCAGGGCCAGGCCGCGACGCTCGATCTCGAGGAACTCCTCTCCACCCGGCTGCTGGTCCAGGGCAATTCCGGCTCCGGCAAATCGCACCTGCTGCGCCGCCTGCTGGAGCAGAGCGCGCCCTGGGTGCAGCAGGCGGTGATCGACCCGGAGGGCGACTTCGTCACGCTGGCGGAGAAGCACGGCCACCTGGTCATCGACGCCGCCGACCATACGGAGCCGCAGTTGGCCCGCATCGGCGACCGGGTCAGGCGCCACCGCGTCTCCGTCGTGCTGACCCTGGAGGGGGTGGAGGTGGAGGCGCAGCTGCGCTGTGCCGCGGCCTTCCTCGGCGGGCTCTTCGATGCCGACCGCGACGCCTGGAACCCGATGATGGTGGTGGTGGACGAGGCGCAGTTGTTCGCCCCCGCGGCGACGGCGGGCGAGACCTCGGACGAGGCGCGGCGCGCCGCACTCGGCGCCATGACCAACCTGATGTGCCGCGGCCGCAAGCGCGGCCTCGCCGGCGTCATCGCCACCCAGCGCCTGGCCAAGCTGGCGAAGAACGTCGCGGCCGAGGCGTCGAACTTCATGATGGGCCGCACCTTCCTCGACATCGACATGGCGCGCGCGGCCGACCTGCTGGGCATGGAGCGGCGCCAGGCGGAGGCCTTCCGCGACCTCGAGCGCGGGCATTTCGTGGCGCTCGGCCCCGCCCTGTCGCGCCGGCCCCTGCCGATCCACATCGGCGCCGTCGAGACCGCGACCCGCAGCGCCGGCCCCGTGCTGGCCGCGCCGCCGGAGCGAGTGGAGGCCGAGGCCGCGCGCGCGCTGATCCTGCCCGTGGGAGAGCCCGAGCCGGAGCGCCTCGCCCCCGTCCGCCGCGCCCCGCGCCCGCCGGCGCCCGACATCCTGGCGCAGCTTGCCCAGTACCGTCCGCCCGCCGAGGCCGAGGCGGTGCCGGAGCCCTCGGCCGAGGAGGTCGCGGAGCGGCAGCGCCAGCACTTGGCCGTGCTGGCCGAGATCCTGGCGGGGGAGGAGGCGGTGCCGCGCCCCGTCGGCGTGCTCTACCAGGATTTCCTGGTGCGGCTGCGCATCAAGGAGATCGGCGGCGCACCCGACCTGCCAGCCTTCCGCCGCATGCTGGCGAACGCCCAGGCCGGCATCGCGCCGGAGGCGGTGGAGGGCGAGGCCTGGCAGGCCGCCGTCGCCCGGGCGGAGGCGCTGCCCGAGGACGCGCAGGGCGTCTACCTGCTGTTGGCCCGTGCGGCGCTGGGCGGGGAGCCATGCCCCTCGGACGCCACCATCGCCCGCGCCTATGGCACGCACTCGCCGTCCCGGGCGCGCCGCCTGCTGGCCTGGATGGAGGAGCGCAACGCCATCATCTGCCGCGGCCAGCGCGGCGGCGCGCGGTCCGTCGCCCTGGTCGGGCTGGGCTGGGAAACGGCAGCGGGCGACCCGAACGGGCCGCCCGCCGACGTCGCCGCCTAGCCCCTTCTCTGTCCCCGCTGGCGTACCGGGGGCGGGGGGCGGTGGCGGTTTTCGTGACGGCGCTCCCTGTCTCGCCGTCACCGTCCAGGCGGCGGTCCCTAGGCCGCCGCCACCCTCCGCGCCGCCACATGCGGCAGCTTGCCCCAGGCCCAGTTCAGCAGTGGCCAGGCGAACATCGCGATGCCCACCGCCATGATCGAACCGACGAGCCAGTTGTTGAAGAAGACCCCGAGGCTCCCCTGGCTCAGCAGCAGGGATTGCCGGAAGGCCTCCTCGGTCCGGTCGCCCAGCACGAGCGCGAGGACCAGCGGCGCCAGCGGGTAGTCAAGCTTCTTCAGCACGTAGCCGACCACGCCGAAGATCAGCATCAGCACGATGTCGAACTCGGCGTTCGAGACCGTGAAGGCACCGATGGCGCAGACCACCAGGATCAGGGCCGCGATGATCGGGAAGGGCACGCGCAGGATCGCCGCGAACCAGGGCACCGCGACCAGCACCACGATCAGCCCCGCGATGTTGCCGAGATACATGGAGGCGACGAGGCCCCAGACGAACTCCTTCTGCTCGACGAAGAGCATCGGGCCGGGCTGCAGCCCCCACATGATCAGCCCGCCGAGCAGCACGGCGGCGGTCGGCGAACCAGGGACACCCAGCGTCAGCATCGGCAGCAGCGCGGAGGTGCCGGCGGCATGCGCCGCCGTCTCCGGCGCGACCACGCCCTCGATCCTGCCCTTGCCGAAATCCTTGCCGTCCTTCGACATGCGCCGCGCCACACCATAGGACATGAAGGAGGCGGGGGTGGCGCCGGCCGGCGTGATGCCCATCCAGCAGCCGATGATCGCGGAGCGCACCGCGATGAACCAGTGCTTCGGCAGTTCGGCCCAGGTACGCAGCACCACCTTCAGGTCGATCTTCGCCTTCTGCCCCTTGAAGCGCAGCCCGTCCTCGATCGAGCAGAGGATCTCGCTGATCCCGAACAGGCCGATGACGGCGACGAGGAAGTCGAAGCCGCGGATCATCTCCGTCGCGCCGAAGGTCATGCGCAGCGCGCCCGTGACCGTGTCCATCCCCACCGCCGCCAGCAGGAAGCCGATCGCCATGGCGGACAGCGTCTTCAGCGGCGCGCCCTTCGACATGCCGACGAAGCAGGCGAAGGAGAGGAACATCACCGCGAAGAATTCGGGCGGGCCGAATTTCAGCGCGAAGCCGGCGATGACGGGGGCGATGAAGGTGATCATCACCACCGCGACGAAGGCGCCGAAGAAGCTGGCGGTGAAGGCCGCGGTCAGCGCCTCGCCCGCCTTGCCCTGCTGCGCCATCGGGTAGCCGTCGAAGGTGGTGGCGACGGACCAGGGCTCGCCCGGGATGTTGAACAGGATGGAGGTGATGGCCCCCCCGAACAGCGCGCCCCAGTAGATGCAGGACAGCATGATGATGGCGCTGACCGGCGGCATGGCGAAGGTCAGCGGCAGCAGGATGGCGATGCCGTTGGCGCCGCCCAGGCCCGGGAGGACGCCGATCAGCACGCCGAGCACGACGCCGACCAGCATCAGCAGCATGTTCTCGGGCTGCAATGCGACGGCGAAGCCGTGCATCAGCAGGTTGATCTCTTCCATGGTTCAGAAGCCCAGCCAGGTCTCGATCGGACCCTTGGGCAGGGCGACCAGGAACCAGATCTCGAAGACGGTGAAGGCGACGACGGCGGTGGCGATGCCGGCCGGGATGGCGCTGCGCAGGCGGAAGCCGCCGAGCCGCGTCATGAACCACACGACCAGCGCGGCGGAGGCCAGGTAGAGGCCGGTGAAGGGGATCGCCGCGACGTAGGCGATGGTCGGCAGCAGCACAGACATCACCAGGCGGAGCTGCGGCCACGTGACGAACATCGCGCCGTCCTGGCCCGGCTTTGCCAGGGCGCGCGCGAGCGTGCCGAGGCTGGCCGCGACCAGCATCACCCCGATCCAGAAGGGGAAGGTGCCGGAGAGCGGGCCATCCGCCCCCCAGCCCGCGCCGATGCGCGCCGAATCCCAGATCGCGGCCGCGCCCATCGCCGCCATGACCAGGGCCGTGCCCACCTCCGCGGCGCGGGAGGTGATCCCGCCCGCCGAGGCCTCTCCAGAAAGGTTCATCGGTTCAGCCGGCGGCCGGGAGGAAGCCGGCTTCCTGCATCAGCGTCTTGTGCCGGGCCTCCTCGCGCTCCAGCCAGGTCTTGAAGGCGTCGCCGGTCAGCGCGGTGGTGTTGAAGGCGCCCTGCACCATCAGCTCCTTCCACTCCGGCGTCTCCCGCACCCGGGCCATCAGCCCCTCGTAGAATGCGAGCTGCTCGGGCCGGGC
>JAIYAI010000158.1 GCA_027489135.1 Acetobacteraceae bacterium | reverse complement strand
TGATGAAGGCGACGCGGTCCTTGGCGGCGCGGATGCATTCCTTGAGGTTCACCGTCGTGCGGCGCTCCTCGTCCATGATGCCCATCTTCAGCGTGTCGCGCGGCAGGCCGAAGGCGTCCTCGACCCGGCCGAACAGCGTGTTCGCCCAGGCCACCTCGTCCGGCCCGTGCATCTTCGGCTTCACGATGTAGACGCTGCCGGCGCGGCTGTTCAGGCGCTTGCCGCGCAGGTCGTGCAGCGCGATCGCCACGGTGCACATGGCATCCAGGATGGTCTCCGGCGTCTCCGCACCGTCGAGCGTCACCACATCCGTCATCATGTGGTGGCCGACGTTGCGCACCAGCATCACCGACCGGCCATGCAGGGTGACGCCGCCGCCGGAGGGCTTGTTGTAGGTCCGGTCGGGGTTGAGGCGACGCACCATGGTGCCGCCGCCCTTCTCGAAGCTCGCCTCGAGCGTGCCCTTCATCAGGCCGAGCCAGTTGCGGTAGACGAGGATCTTGTCCTCGGCATCCACCGCCGCGACCGAATCCTCGGCATCCATGATGGTGGTGACCGCGCTCTCCATCACCAGGTCGGCGACGCCCGCGGGGTCGTCCTTGCCGATCGGATGGTCACGGTCGATGCGGATCTCCATGTGCATGCCGTTGGAGACCAGCAGGATGGCGCTGGGTGACGCCGCATCGCCCTGGTAGCCGACGCACTGGCCCGGCCGCGCGAGGCCGACCGTCTTGCCGTCCTGCAGCGTGACGGCCAGGGCGCCGCCAGTAATGGCGTAGCCCTTCGCATCCTTGTGGCTGGCGCCGCCGGCGAGCGGTGCCGCCCGGTCCAGCACGCCGCGGGCATAGGCGATCACCTTCGCGCCGCGGGCCGGGTTGTAGCCCTTCCCACCGCGAGTCGCGCCGTCGGTCTCCGGGATCGCATCCGTGCCGTAGAGCGCGTCGTAGAGGCTGCCCCAGCGCGCATTGGCGGCGTTCAGCGCGTAGCGCGCGTTGGAGACGGGCACGACGAGCTGCGGGCCGGCGATGCTGCCGAACTCGGCGTCGACGCCGGTGGTGCCGACCTGGAAGTCCGGCCCCTCGGGCACGAGGTAGCCGATCTCCTGCAGGAAGGCGGTGTACTTGGCCAGATCCACGGGCTTCGCCGGATTGGCGCGGTGCCAGGCATCGAGCTTCGCCTGCAGGTCGTCGCGCTTCTTCATCAGCGCGGCGTTCTGCGGCGCGAGGTCCTTCAGGATGGCGGCGTAGGAGGACCAGAAGCGCTCCGGCGTCACGCCGGTGCCGGGCAGGGCCTCGGTGTCCATGAAGTCGCGCAGAGCGCGGTCGACCTTGATGCCGGCAACCTCAACCATTTCCGCCATGGCCGATTCTCCTGCTGGAATTGCTGGGCCCGGCCGGGGCGCGCCGGCGGGCGAAGCGCGGGTGTCTAGGCGGGAACGCCGCCGGAGGCAAAGCCCCCGGGCCGGGGCATTATTCCACCTTGATCTTCGCGTTGCGGGCGATGGCGCCGAACTCCGCCCGCTCCGCCTTGATGAAGGTCAGCATCTCGTCCGGCGAGGTGATGCGGGTGGTGGCGCCGAGGTCGCGGATCCTCCCCGCGATGGCCGGTTCCTGCAGGGCCTGGTTGATCGCCTGGTTCAGCTTCAGGATGATCTCCGCGGGCGTGTTCTTCGGCGCCATGAAGGCATACCAGGCGACCCATTCGCGGGTGTCGAGCCCGGTCTCCATCACGGTCGGGACGTCCGGGATGCGCTCCGACCGCTGGGCCGAGGTGACGCCGAGCGCGCGCAGCCGGCCCGCGGCGATATGCGGCGAACTGGCGCCGAGGCTGTCGCAGGTGACCGGCACCTCGCCCGCGATCACGGCCAGCAGGGATTGGGGCGTCGACCGGTAGGGCACGGCGGGCAGGTCGAGCCTGTGGCGGAACTTGAACTCTTCCACCACGAGATGCGGGATGGATCCCGAGGCGGGCAGGCCGTAGCGGAACTCGCCCGGCGCGCCGCGCACCTTCTCGACGAATTCCGGCATGGTCCGGAACGGCGCGTCCGGGTTTGCCACCCAGACGAGGGGCGAGGTCACCGACACGGCGATGGAGGCGAGGTCGTCCACCGGATCGAGCGGCTGGTTCGGATAGACGCTGATGCCGATCGAGATCGCGCCGACATGGGCGAACATGAAGGTATAGCCGTCCGCCGGGCTGCGCTGGACGTCCTGCATGCCGATGGTCCCGTTGGCGCCGGGCTTGTTCTCCACCACCACGGGCTGGCCGAGGATCTCCGTCAGCCGCGGTGCCAGGATGCGGGCATAGACCTCGTAGCCCCCGGCGGCTGATGGCACGACGAGGCGCATCGGACGGTTCGGCCATGGCCGCGGCTGGGCGCGGGCCAGGGCAAGCGGCGGCGCGGCGGCAAGCAGCCCGAGCGCGGTGCGGCGCGTCAGAGACATGGTTGTTTCCTCCACAGGCTTTGGCCGGGAGGAAAGCAGAGTTGCGCGCGGGTGGAAACCGGGGCTCAGGCCGCCGCTGCGGGCGCCTCGACCTCGATCGCGGCGGCGGCGTCCCGCAGCACGGGCAGCACCTCGCGCCCGAAGCGCGTGATCGCACGCTCCACCGCCGCGCGGGGCAGCCCCGTGAAGCCCATATAGAGGCTGTAGTGGCTGGGCCGCATCACGCGCATGTCGCCGATCAACTGCTGCGCGATCTTCTCCGGCGCGCCGATCAGCCCGTGCTCCAGCAGCCACTCCACGGTGGGTTCGCCCTGGAAGGGCACGCTGCGCAGATGCACGCCGTCGCGGGCGGGCATCGCGGCGCGCAGGGCCAGCGTGTTGCGCGCGAGGTTCAGCAGCCCCTCCGCGGCCTGGCGCGCCTCCGCCTTGTCCTCGGTGACGAAGAGGTAGCGCTGGATGCCGAGCGGCATGGGGTCCCGGCCGCCGGCGGCACGCCAGGGCTCGGCAATGCTGTTGCGCAGTGCAATCGATTGCTCGGCGAGGCGATAGCCCTGGCTGATCATCGGCGTCGCGCCCGCCTTTACGCCGCGGGCCAGCAGCGCCGGCGTCGCCGTGGCGATGAAGAGCGGCGGCATGCGGCCGTCCGGCAGCTTCGCCGCGACGGGCGTGTCATCGATCCGGTAGTGCGTGCCCTGGATGTCGACGCGACCCGTGGTCAGCGCCTGCTCGACGATGTCCCAGCCCTCGAGCATCAGCCCGTGGCGGTTCTCGATGGGGATGCCGAAGCTGCGGAACTCATGCGGCTGGTGGCCGGGGCCGAGGCCGAGCAGCACGCGCCCGCCGGTGATGGCGTGCAGCATCGCCACCTCCTGCGCGACGCGCAGCGGATGGTGCAGCGGCAGCACGACGACGGCGGGGCCGAGCAGGATGCGGGAGGTCACCGCCGCGCAGTGCATCGCCATCATCAGCGGCGAGGCGCAGACCGAGGCGGAGGAGAAATGATGCTCCGCGAACCAGGCGGCGTCGAAGCCGAGCTCCTCGGCGAGGCGGACCTGGCGGACGCTGTTGGCGAGAACCTCCGCCGGCGCCTCGCCGGGGTGGTTCATCGACATCAGGTTGAAGAAGGCGAACTGCATGGCGGACCCGGCGGCGCTGCTTCGGGCGAAGCTCGCACCGCCGGGCCTGATGCGCAAATTACCGGTCCAGCACGGCCCGGTCGTTCTTCGCGACGAGAGCCTTGAAGTAGGGCGTCATCTCCGATTCGGAGAGACCCCAGGCCTGGGCGAACTGCATGATGAGCTGCTGCTCCTCCCGCTCCGCCTCGCCGTCGCTCATCGCGCTGTCGATCATGTTGAGGAGGATGCAGAGGCGCTGGTCCGGGCGCAGCTGCGGGCTGCTGTCCGCGAGGAACTGCGCGGGCTGGGTCGCGCGGACGTAGCGCACCGCCGCATCGACCTGCTGCCGCGTCGCGCCACGGCCGAGCACGGAGACGAGGTGGCCGATCTCCTCCTCGTCCATCTCTCCGTCGGCGCCCATGCAGTAGAGCAGGCCGACGGCGAGGCAGTTGCGCGGTGTCAGGTCGAGCGCCGCGGATTGCGACTTGAAGAGGCCGAACATGCGTGGATCTCCCGGCAGGGCGCCGCCCCTCGGCGGCAGGCGCGCTCCCTACCGAAAGATTACGCCCAAGTCATCCACGATTCGCGAGACAGTTTCGTAACGCCGTGCCGAACTGGGCGATGTCGGCCTCGTCCACATGCACATGCGGGCCGATCCGCAGCACGCCCTGGCGGTCGGCGACGTGGACGTCCTCCGCGGCAAGGCCCTCGACCAGCCCGGTTGGCAGGCCGCCGGGCAGCCGGAGGCCCAGGATATGCCCGGCGCGGCCTGCCGGATCGGGCACGGGCAGACCCATCCCCGACGCGGCTTCCGCCAACCGGTCCGTCGCCCAGGCCAGCCGCGCGGCGATGGCGGGCACGCCCCAGCCCTGCACGAGGTCCAGCGCGGCTTCCGCCATCGGCAGGGTGACCAGGTTGTTCCGCTCGCCCATGTCGTAGCGGCGCGCGCCCGCGGCGCCCTGGTTGTAGCCGTTCGGGTCGAGCGGCTGGCCGCCTTGCCGGTGCGGCGCGGCGTAGAGGAAGGCCAGGTTGTAGCTGCCGAGGCACCATTTATAGGTCGGGAAGGCGAGGAAATCCGGCTGCCAGCGCGCGACATCGACGGGCATGGCGGCGACGGCCTGGGTCGCGTCCACCACCAGCGCGGCGCCAGCGGCGCGCGCCGCCTCGCCGACCGCCGCGATGTCCACCAGCGACCCGTCGGTCCAGTGCAGCGGGGAGACGGCGACGACCGAGACCGGCGCCGCGCCGGGGCGCGCGATGGCGGCGAGCACCGCCTCGGTCCAGGTGCCGGCGCCGCGCTCCACGGCCTCGACGGTCGCCGCCGTGCGCTGCCAGGGCAGGACGTTGGAGGAATGCTCGTTCGCCAGGTGCAGGATGCGGCTGCCCACGGGGATGGGGAGGTTGCGCGCCGCGGTTGCGATGGCGTGGCTGATCGCCGGCACCAGCGCGATGTCGCCGGGTTGCGCGCCGATCAGGGCGGCGGCGCCGGCGCGGACACGCTCGGCCAGCGCATCCGTGTGTGCGATGCGCCAGGGCTGCGCCTTGATCGCCGCGCCGCGCTCCCCCGCCTCCCGCACGGGGCGGGGGATGGGGGAGAAGGAGGCGCAGTTCAGGTAGGCGACTTCGCGCGGGATCTCGAAGAGGTCGCGCTGGCAGGAAAGGGAGGTCACAGCCCCGCCCGGTCGAGCCGCAGGATCGCCCGCGCCATCGCCTGCGCGCGCGGCACCATGCTGCCCACTTCCAGGTATTCCTCCGGGCTGTGCGCCTTGCCGCCGACCGGGCCGACGGCGCAGATCGTCGGCGCGCCGACGGCGGCGGTGAAGCCTGAATCGGCGCAGCCGCCGCTGAACTCGGCGCTGACCGACAGGCCGCTTTCCTTCGCGGAGTCGACGTACATCTCGAACAGCTTCGCCGCGCTCGGCGATTGCGTCAGCGGCAGGAATTCGCCGCGGATGGTCAGCGTCGCCTTGGTACCGGGCACGTAGGAGCGGGCGATGATGTCGTGGATCTTGCCCATGATCTCGTCGCGGTCGGCGGGCTCTCGGTAGCGGAAGTCGATCTGCCCCTGCGCCCAGGGCGCGACCGTGTTCACGCTCTGCCCGCCGGAAACCAGGCCGACATTCAGCGTGATCCCGCGCTGGAGGTCGGTCAGCGCATGGATCGCCACGATCTTCTGCGCGAGTTCGCCGATGGCGCTGATCCCGGCCTCGAAATTGCCGCCCGAATGGGACGCCTTCCCTTCGATGTCGAAGACCGAGAAGACGCCGCCCTTGCGGCCCGTGACCACGCCGCCGTTGGGCCGACCGGGCTCCGAGTTGAACACCACCCGCGCCTCGCGCGCCGTGCCCTCGATCACCTCGCGGCCCTCCGGCGACCCGATCTCCTCGTCACCGGTGAAGAGGCCGAGCAGGGGCCCCGGCGCGCCGCCGAACTTCCTGAACGCGGCGAGCACGAACATGTTCATCACCAGCCCCGCCTTCATGTCGGCGACGCCGGGGCCATAGGCGATGCCGTCCTCGATCCGGAAGGGGCGGCGCGTCGGCTCGCCCTTCGGGAAGACGGTGTCGCGGTGACCCATCAGCACGATGGAGCGTTTCATGTTGCCGGAGGAGAGCGCGTCGCCGCCCTCGACCCGCGCCTTAATGCAGTCGCCGTAATTCTCGCGTGGCACGACCTCGGTCGGAATCCCCTGGTCGGCCATGAAGCGCTTGACGATCTCGCCCACCGCATCGACGCCGGCCTTGTCGTAGCTGCCGCCATCGGTGTTCACCATCGCCTCGAGCACGCGGAGCATCGCGTCCTGCTGCGTCGCCAGCCAGGCGGTGATGGTGGATTCGAGGCTCTCGGCGGTCATGCGGCGGCTCCTGCGGCTGATCCCCGGCAGCCTCGCCCCCGACGCGCCCCGCGACAAGGGGGCTGACACGCATCCTTCATCGAAGCGTCATCCCCCTGTCGGGCGGCGGGGTCACGGTGCGCGTCAGCACACGGGGAACCGCCATGAACCGCCGACAGCTTCTGATCGTCCTGGCCAGCGCGCCGCTCGCCCGCCCGGCCCTCGGCCAGGCCGACACCCGTCCCGCCGTCACCGTCGCCGTGCAGACCATCAGCACCTCCGGCACGCTGGAGCCGATGCGCGAGCAGTCCAATGTCGGCTTCCGCGTGATGCCGAGCTTCTCCGAGCCGCTGATCGGCATCGACTGGCAGCGCAGCCAGCGCGCCTAGCCGATGCTGGCGACGTCCTGGCGCCGGGTCGATCCGCGCACCATCGAACTGACGCTGCGCGAGGGCGTGGTGATGCATGACGGCCGCACCATGGAAGCCGAGGACGTCGCCTTCACCTTCAGCCAGGAGCGCATGTGGACCGGCTTGCCGGCCGACAATCGCGGCCTCTTCGCCTCCACCACTTCCGGCGCCGCGGGCAAGACGCCGCCGCCGGAAGCCGTGGCGATCTCCCGCGCCCACTATCCGAATTTCGAGAAGCTGCAGGTGGTGGACCGCAGCACCGTCCGCTTCGTCAACGCCGTCCCCGACGTGACGCTCGAGGGCCGGCTGACCCGCACCACCGGTGCCGTCTTCTCCCGCGCCGCCTTCGCCGCCGCGGCCACCTGGCTCGACTGGGCGCGCGCGCCGGTCGGCACCGGCCCCTACCGCATCGCCCGCTACCGCGTCGGCCAGGACCTGCTGCTGGAGGCGCATGACCGCCACTGGGCCGGGCGCCCGCCCCTGAAGTCGATCCGCTTTGTCGAGGTGCCGGACGTCGCCGCGCGCGTCGCCGGGCTGCTCGCCGGCGACTGGGACTTCGTCTGCGACATGCCGCCGGACCAGATCCCGGGCATCGAGCGCAGCCCGCGCCACCAGGTCGTCGGCGGGCCGATCAACAACAACCGCATCATCGTCTGGGACAAGACGCACCCGGTGCTGGCCAACCCGCTGGTGCGCCGCGCGATGTCGCACAGCATCGACCGCCAGGCGATCGTCGACAGCCTCTGGGGCGGGCGCACCGCCGTGCCGCGCGGCCTGCAGTGGGAGGTCTATGGCGACATGTACCTCGCGGACTGGGAGGCGCCGCGCTTCGAAATCGCCGAGGCCCGACGCCTGCTGCGGGAAGCCAACTACCGCGGCGAGCCGATCCCCTACCAGCTGCTCAACAACTACTACACCGCGCAGGTCGCCTCCTCGCAGATCCTGGTCGAGGGCTGGCGCCAGGCCGGGCTGAACGTGCAGATCGAGATGAAGGAGAACTGGGGCCAGATCCTGGGCCGCTTCCCGGGGCGCGGGCTCTGCGACAACTCCAACACCGCGAGCTTCAACGACCCCGTCGCGCCGATGTCGGTCTACGGCCCCGGCGGCCAGACCTGGGCCAGCGGCCAGTGGCAGAACGCGGAGGCGCCGACCTTGCTCGACGCGCTCCAGGTGGAGCCGGACCTCGCGAAGCGCCGCGCCACCTTCCGCCGCCTGATCACCCTGACCGAGCGCGAGGACCCGGCCTATACCGTGCTGTTCCAGACCGCGGCCTTCACCGGCAAGCGGCGCGACCTGCCCTGGCAGGCGGGCAAGTCCTTCGCCATGGACTTCACGGCCCGCAACTGGGGCGCGTGATTCGCTACTCCAGCTTCCCCAGCGCCTGCACCACGCGCTGCAGGCGCAGCGTATCGGCGCGGAAGAATTCCTCGAAGGCCGCGCCGTCGCGGAAATCCACCGTGTTGCCGCCGGCGGCGAGCGCCCGCGCGGCCTCCGGGTCCCGCACCGCCGCGGCCAGCCCCGCGCGCAGCGCCTGCTGCACCGGCGCCGGCAGCCCCGCCGGGCCGAAGACGGCGGCCCAGATGTAGAACTCGCATTCCGGGAAGCCGCGCTCGACCAGCGTCGGTACGTCCTCATAGCCCGGAAGCCGCTTCGATCCCCAGGTCGCCAGCGCGCGCAGCCTGCCCTCCCGCACATGCGGCGTCGCGGGGCCCGGGCCGCTGGCCAGCGCCTGCACCTGGCCGCCGAGCAGCGCCGTCAGCGCCGGCCCGCCGCCCTGGAAGGGCACGTGCAGCAGGTCGGCGCGGGCCTGCTGCGCCAGCATCGCCATCGGCAGGTGCAGGGTGGAGTAGGTGCCGGCCGAGGAATAGGCGATCTGCCCGGGGCGCCGGCGCGCATCCTCGAGGAACTCCTCCAGCGTCCGCCAGGGCGAGGATGCGTTCACCACCAGCACCGTCGGATCGGCGGTGATCAGCGCGATCGGCGTGAACTGGTCGATCTCATAGGCTGGCGGGCGGCCATTGATTCGCGCCGCGGCCGGCAGCACGGGCAGGGA
>JAIYAI010000671.1 GCA_027489135.1 Acetobacteraceae bacterium | reverse complement strand
GAGAATGCAGATGGGCGAGGCCGTCTTCCTGCTGGCCCTGTTCGGGATCGGCACAGCGCTGGGCTACTACGTGCGCGGGGCGCCGGGGGCCAATTTCAAGGAACGCTTTGTGGCCTTCTTCAGCCCCGGCCGGCCGCGCATGCACTGACCCGCCTCATTCCCTCAACCACTGAAGGGGGAGGGTTAGGGTGGGGGTGGCGGTGGCGAACGCTGGTTGGGGTGGCGGTGGACGCGACTCCGCGACGTCAGAGCCCCAGCAACTGCGCCGCGTTCCGCCACGCCAGCTTCTCCATGTCCGCCGGCGCCAGCGCGATCCTGTCCAGGAAGGCCCGCCCCTTCGCGTTCTGCGCATAGGGGTAGTCGACCGAGAACAGGATCCGGTCGATGCCGAAGGTCAGCAGCGCGGCGATGAAGGGCGGCTCGGTGAAGATGCCGCTTGTCGTGATCCAGACCTGGTCGAGGATCTGCCGGCTGATCGGCCGCGCGAGATGGTCGATGTCGGCGGCGAAGACCTCGTCCGCGCGGGCCAGCATCATCGGCAGCATTTCGCCCATATGGCCGATGATCAGCTTCAGCCTGGGATGCTTGTCCAAGGTGCCCGCCAGCACCAGGCGATAGACGTGGATCGCCGTCTCCGAATGCCAGCCCCAGCCGGCGGCTTCCAGCGTGCGCTCGGCCAGGGGTTCGAGGCCGGTGAAATAGGCCTCCCGCACCGCCGCAGGCGCCATGTGCGGGTGGATGTAGATCGGCACATCGAGCGCGACGGCCTCCGCCAGCAGCCCGTCATAGGCGGGGTGGTCGAGGAAGCGCCCCTCCGTCGTGCCGTTGATCAGCGCGCCCTTGAAGCCGTGCTGCTTCACGCAGCGCGCGAGTTCCGCAGCACAGGCCTCGGGTGCGGCCATCGGCAGCACGGCGAAGCCGGCGAAGCGGTCGGGGGCGGTGGCGATCTGTTCGGCGAGGTAGTCGTTCATCTCCCGCGCCAGCACGATGCCGGCCTCGCCCGGCAGCAGGTCCGGGCCAGGGCCGGTGTTGGACAGGACCTGCAGGGAGATGCCCGAGTCGTCCATCAGCCCGATGCGGCGCGGGCCGATCTCGGCGGCGAGTTCCATGGCGCTGACCGTGCCCGGCAGCACGCGGCGCGGGCGATAGCCGCGGGCGCGCACGACCTCGGGGTCGATGCGCGAGACCAGGTGCGGCGCGGTGAAATGCTCCTCGAGCGCGATGGCGCGCATGGCGTGGTCCCTCCCCCGGATGTGCGTAGGAACGATGCGCCCGGGATCGGGGTGGGTGCAACGGGCCCTGGGACCATCGCGCTGGCTGATTCCGTCATGCGTTGCGGCCGCGACCTTCTCAGCTCGAACCCTGTACGTCCTCCATCCACAAATCGAAGAAGGCGAAGCAACGCGGTGGCCGGAAGGTGCCACACCGGACATCCCACCGCTGGATCACCTCGCGCGGCACGCAAGCGGCGCCGGGTCCGGGCGGCATGGGCCGTGGCGCTGCGTATGCAGCGAATCCGGCATGGGGCCCGCAGCACCCTCGTCACGGCAGCCTTGAGGCCCTCACCCGCTTCACCATGCCGTCGTGCTGCAGATCGAGGGTGCCGGCGGCCACTTCCGTCAGCACATGGCACTCGTCCCCGGCACGTCCGCTTCAGAACCGTCATTCAGCCGACACCAGCGCTGCCGACCCGGCGCCGCGGTCGCCAGCGGACATCCATGGAGCCGTCGATCAAGACGCCGGCTGATGCCCGATCTCGAGCCAGTAGAACATGCTGCCGGCCCACTACTGCAGCGCTTCCGCAGCTCGTTGACACGCGGTGCCTGATCTGACGACGCAGACCGCCAGGGAGCGCCGATCCTACATCACGTCGCCGGACATGATCGCGGCGCGTGCGCTACCGACCGGATAGGCCCGGCGTGAAGACGCGCTATGGCGTCGGCGCACGCACTGCCTGGACGGCCGCGAGGATCGCGCGCGCTGCGCCCGTCCGGAGCAGTGCCGTAGTCTCCACAGGCAGGCGCCGGCGCCAGTTCGGCCGCTCCCGGTCCGTGCCGGGCAGGTTCACGCCGATGCGTTCGGCGGCCAGGTCCTCGGCCTGCACCAGCAGGATCGCCGAGGGGGTCGCAGCGACCATCGCATGCACCGCCGCGGCGATGTCCTGCGCCGATGCATTCGGGGAAAGCCCACAGGCCGCGGCCAGCGTCACGCGCTCCGCATGGCGCGCCGCCTCCGCCGCCGCGGCGTCGACCAGGCCGAGCGCCGCGCGCTCCGCAATGTCCGCCCCCTCCCACCACCCCAGCAGCGGCGGCAGGTCGTGGGTGGAGACGCAGGCGGCGGCATCGGCGGGCCAGTCGCGCGGCGGGCGGAAACTCTCGCCCTCCCGCTCGAACCACAGCACGCGATAGGAGAGCACGCCGGCCTTCGCGAGGCGCCCGGTCATGCCCTCCGGCACAGTGCCCAGCGCCTCGCCGATCACGGCGCAGCGCGCCGCGCGGCTTTCGTCCGCCAGCACGGAAAGCGCGCCGGCGCCGTCGCAATGCAGGTAGCAGCCCGCAGCGCCAGGCGCGCCCTCCGGCACGACGAAGAGGCGCTCCAGCCCCATCACGTGGTCGAGGCGCAGCGCGCGGGCATGGCGCATGTTGGCGCGCAGCAGGGTGCGGAAGCCGGCATGCCCGTCCTGCGCGGCGCGATGCGGGTGCGGCACCGGCAGGCCCCAGACCTGACCCTGCGGCGCGAAGGGATCGGGCGGCGCGCCGATGGAGAAGCCGCGAAGGAAGGCGCCGGGCTGCGACCAGACCTCCGCCCCATCCGGCGCCGCGCCGACGGCGAGGTCGCGGTAGAGGCCGGGCCCGGTTGCGGCGGCGGCGCCGAGTTGCAGATCGCAGAGCCATTGCAGGAACGCATGGAAGCCGATGGCGTCGGCGTGCTGCGCGCGGAAGGCGGCGACGCCGGCATCGCCCGGATGCGCGAGGCCCGGACCCCAGGCCCGTGCCTCCGACAGCGCGGCGAAGCTGGCGAAATTCTCCAGCGCCGCGCCGCCCGCCGCCCGGAAGGCGGCGAAGCCTGCATGGTCGCGCGGCATCGCGCCCCAGGCCTGATGCAGCACGCGGCGCTTCGCCGCCCAGACGCCGGGATAGTCCACCAGCGCACCGGCGCGCAGCATGGCGAAGCGCTGCTCGGCCTCGGCGAGCGCGGCGCGCACGGCAGGCGCGTCGCCGATGACCGGCAGCGCCGTGACGTCGAGCAGCGCGGGTTCCAGGAAGCGGCGGTCGGAGGGCTGGTAGGGGCTCGCCCGCTCGCGGTCGACCGGCGGCAGCGCATGCGGCGGGCTGAGGCCGAGCAGCGCCGCACCTTCCGCGCCCGCCGCCGCGGCAAGGTTGGCGAGTGCAGTGTAGTCGCCGATGCCCTGGTCCCGCGCGTGGCGCAGGGCGAAGGCCTGGGCGACGATGCCGAAGCGGCGCCCCTCCGGCGGCGGGTGGCAGCGGCCCGGCGCTGCGGCGTGAAGCGTGGGTTCCGCACGGCGCCGCGCCAGGCTGTCCCGCGCCTGCGCCGCCGTCTCCGCCGGCAGGCCGAGGGCGGCGAGCAGCGCCCGTACGGTGCCTTCGGGCACCGCGGTGCGCGTGCCGGCGATGTCGTACCAGTCGGTGGCGATCCCGGCCATACGCGCCAGGCGCGCCAGCAGCGCGGGATCGGCGGCCTGCGTGCCGCGCGCAGTCACGGGGCGTTCGGCCAGCAGCAGCGCGGCACGCGGCGCGACCGGCACCGCGCCATGCACCGGACCGCTCCGCTCCGGCGCCGCGCTGTCGGCCAGAAGATGCCAGGCGAAACCCCAGCGTGGCGTGGGCAGCGTGGCGGTCGTGGTGTCCTCGCCCCGATGCACCAGCAGCAGCGCACGGTCACCCCCGGCCGCGAGCAGCATGCCGAGGCTGCGCGCCTCCGGCGCCATCCAGTCCGCCTCGGTCATCGCCGCGCCGTCGAGCCGTAGCCAGGTGACGTCCGGCGCGCCCTCGTCATCGACGGCGCCGGTCAGCGGCCGCGCGCCATGCAGCGCCGGATGCGCGCGCCGCGCCGCGACCAGCCGTGCGGTGAAGCCGGCGAGGTCGTGGTCCGCACCCGCCCAGTCCATCCAGGCGGTCGCGTTGTCCTGACAATAGGCGTTGTTGTTGCCGCCCTGGCCGCGGCCGATCTCGTCGCCCATGGAGAGCATCGGCGTGCCGCGCGCCGCCAGCAGCAGCACCAGCAGCGCGCGCATGTCTGCCCGTCGCGCGGCGCGGATGGCGGGGTCGTTCGTCGCGCCCTCGACGCCGTGATTCCAGGAGAAATTGGCGCCGGTGCCGTCGCGCCCCTCCTCGCCATTCGCCAGGGTGTGGCGTTCCGCATGGCTGACGAGGTCGGCCAGGGTGAAGCCGTCATGCGCGGTGACGAAGTTCAGCGAGTCCGTCGCCGGCCGCGCACCGAAGACGTCGCGCGATCCGGCGAGGCGTGTCGCCATCTCGCCCAGCATACCCGCGTCGCCGCGCCAGAAGCGCCGCGTCGTGTCGCGGAAGCGGTCGTTCCATTCCGGCCAGCCCGCGGGAAAGCCGCCGAGGCGATAGCCACCGGCGCCGATATCCCAGGGCTCCGCGATGACGAGGCGATCCCGCAGCACGGGGTCCTGGCGCATGGCCTGGATCAGCGGCGCGTGCGGATCGAAGCCATCACCCCGCCGCCCGAGCGTGGTGGCGAGGTCGAGGCGCAACCCGTCGAGCCCGGCCTGCTCCACCCAGTGCCGCATCGCATCCATCGCCAGGCGCAGCGGCCAGGGACGGTCGAGCGCGAGGGTGTTGCCGCAGCCGCTGTCGTTGGCATAGCGGCCCGCCCCCTCCATCCGGTACCAGGCCGCATCGCCGAGGCCGCGCAGCGTGAGCGTCGGGCCGAGATGGTCTCCCTCCCCGCTGTGGTTCAGCACGATGTCGAGGATCACGCCGATCCCCGCCTGGTGCAGCGCCGCGACAGCGTCCCGCACCTCCGCCATGCCGCCAGGCGCGAGGCGCGGATCGGGTGCCAGGAAGGCGACGGGGTTGTAGCCCCAATAGTCGGTCAGCCCGAGCGGCGGCAGATGCCGCTCGTCGATCCAGGCCGCGGCCGGCATCAGTTCGACATGGGTGACGCCGAGCCTGACGAGATGCTCGATCGCCGCCGGATGCGCGAGGCCGGCGAAGGTGCCGCGGATCGCCTCCGGCACCCTGGGATGCAGCCGGGTGAAGCCGCGGACATGCACCTCGTAGATCACGCGCGGGCCGGCATCGGTGGGACGGCGCGGCGCGGGCGGCAGCGGCGGTGCCAGCACCGCCTTCGGGACAAAGGGCGCGCTGTCCGTCGCGTCCGGCGCAGTGCCGGTGTCGAGGAGCGCGGGATGCAGCGCGAAGGGCGCATCGAGCGCGCGCGCCCAGGGATCGACCAGCAGCTTCGCGGGATTGCAGCGCAGCCCCGGTCCCCAGGCGCCATGCGCGCGCAGCCCGTAGCGCGCGCCCACGACCAGCCCCGGCACGATGCCATGGATCACGTCGCCGGTGCGGCCCGCGAGGCGATGCCGCGCGATCTCGCGCCCATCCTCGAAGACGCAGAGGTCGAGCGCCGCGACACCGGGCGCCGGGATGGCGACGCTGGCGCCGCCTGCGACCAGATGGACGCCGAGCGGCTCCGCGAGCCCCTCAGCCAAGCCCGGCGATCCCGCGCAGCACCGCGGCGTAGCGCTGCGCGGATGGCCCCCAGGAGACGTCGGTCCGCATGCCGTTGGCGCGCAGCCGCGCCCAGGTGCCGGGTTCCCGATGGAGACGCAACGCGCGGCGCAGCGCCGCCGAGAGCGAGGCGGCGCTGCCCGGCGCGAATTGCAGCCCCGTCGCCACGCCGGCCGCCAGCGACATCGGCGCCGCGTCGATTACCGTGTCGCCGAGGCCCCCCGTGCGCGCCACGATCGGCGGCGCGCCGTAGCGCAGCGCGGCAAGCTGGGCGAGGCCGCAGGGCTCGAAGCGCGAGGGCAGGATCACCCCCTCCGCCCCGCCATAGGCAAGCCGCGCCAGCCCCTCGTCGAAGCCGATATAGGCGGCGACGCGGCCCGGATGCGCGCCGGCGGCGGCGCTGCAGGCGGCCTCGAGCGCGCCATCGCCACTGCCGAGGATGAAAAGCTGCGCGCCGCCCTCCAGCAGCGCCGGCAGCGCCTCCAGCAGCAGGTCGGCGCCCTTCTGCCAGGCCAGGCGCCCGATGAAGGCGAAGAGCGGCGCCTCCGGCGTGGCGGCGAGGCCCATGCGCGCCCGCAGCGCCGCGGCATTGGCGGCGCGCGGCGCGGGATCGGCGGCATCGAAGCGCGAGGCCAGCGCGATGTCGCGCGCCGGATCCCAGCTTTCGGTGTCGATCCCGTTGAGGATACCGTGCAGCACGCCGGCGCGGCCGCGCAGCAGGCCGTCGAGGCCCATGCCGCCCTCCGGCGTCAAGATTTCCTCGGCATAGGCCGCCGAGACGGTGTTCAGCGCATCGGCGAACCAGAGACCCGCCTTCAGGAAGCCGACGCCGCCGTAGTATTCCAACCCCTCCGTCGCCATCGCCGCCTGAGGAAGACCGAGGGACGGAAAGACCGACGCCGGGTACTGCCCCTGGAAGGCGAGGTTGTGGATGGTGAAGAGCGAGGGCACGCGGCGCGACGCGAAGCGCAGATAGGCGGGCGCCAGGCCGGCCTGCCAGTCATGCGCGTGGACGGCGTCGAAGCCCTCCGCCACCGCGATCTCCGCCGCGGCGCGGCCCAGCGCGGCGAAGCGCTGCGCATTGTCCGGCCAGTCCCGCCCCGCCGGCGCCTGGTACGGCCCGCCGGGCCGGTCGAAGAGGTGCGGCGCGTCGAGCACCAGCAGGTCGAGGCCATGCGCCTCCGCCGCCAGCACCCGCGCCGCGCCGCCGAACAGCGCGGGCAGCGTCCGGACCACCGTGGTGGCGGAAAGCGCGCGCAGCACCGCGGGGTAGCCCGGGAGCATGGTGCGCACCCCGATCCCCTCGCGCGCCAGGGCCAGCGGCAACGCCCCGGCGGCGTCCGCGAGGCCGCCGGTCTTGATCAGCGGAAAGACCTCGGAGGCGACGGCCAGGACGCGAAGGTCAGGCGCGGGCAAGCGCGTCCACCATGGCCTGGGTGATGAGGCAGACCCCGCCCTCACTGCGGTTGAAGCGCACGGCGTCGAGCACCGGGTCCTCCCCCACCACGAGCCCGGGCGGGATGCGCACGCCGCGATCCACCACCACCTTCGTCAGCCGCGCGCCCTGCCCGACATCGACGCTCGGCAGAAGCACCGCCTCCTCCAGCTTCGCGAAGGAATGCACGTGCACCCCGGTGAAGAGCAGCGAGCGGTGCGCCGAGGCGCCGGAGATGATGCAGCCGCCGGAAACGAGGGAGGAGATCGCCTCGCCGCGCCGCCCCGCCACGTCGTGCACGAACTTGGCCGGCGGCGTCACCTCGGCATGGGTCCAGATCGGCCAGGCGCGGTCGTAGAGGTCGAGGTCGGGCACGACGTCGGTCAAGTCGATATTGGCGCGCCAATAGGCGTCCCCCGTGCCGACCTCGCGCCAGTAGGAGCCGGCTTCCGACCCGGAGCGCACGCAGGAATCCTCGAAGCGGTGCGCGACGGCGCGGCCCTGCCGCACCAGGCGGGGGATGATGTCCGCGCCGAAGTCGTGGCTGGACGCGGGGTCCTTCGCGTCGCGCTGCAGCTCCGCGAAGAGGAAGTCGGCATCGAAGACGTAGATGCCCATCGACGCCAGCGAATGGCCCGGGTCGCCCGGCATACCGGGTGGGTCGGCCGGCTTCTCGACGAAGGCGGTGATGCGGTCGCTCTCGTCCACCGCCATGACGCCGAAACCGGACGCCTCCGCGCGCGGGACGGTGATGCAGCCCACGGTCACGGCGGCGCCGCTCTCCGCGTGCTGCGCGAGCATCACCTCGTAGTCCATCTTGTAGATGTGGTCGCCGGCCAGGACGACGACGTGCCGCAGCGCGTAGTCGGCGATGATGTCGATGTTCTGGTAGATCGCGTCCGCGGTGCCGAGGTAGAGGTCTCGCCCCGGCACGCGCTGGCTCGCGGGCAGGATGTCGAGGCTCTCGTTGCGCTCGGGACGCAGGAAGCTCCAGCCCCGCTGCAGATGGCGGATCAGGCTGTGCGCCTTGTACTGCGTCGCCACCGCAACGCGGCGGATGCCGGAGTTCAGCGCGTTGGACAGCGCGAAGTCGATGATGCGCGACTTGCCGCCGAAATAGACGGCCGGCTTGGCGCGCCGCTCCGTCAGGTCCTGCAGCCGCGTCCCCCGCCCGCCGGCGAGGACGAAGGCGAGGGCGGTACGGGCGAGCGGCGCGGCGGCATGCGGGCGGGGTTCTGCCATGGGACCCTCTTGGACGTGCGCCATCATGCCGGTTCCGGTGGGTGCCCGGAAGCCGCTTCGCGAGCGGTTTTCGGTGGCGGCCAGGAGAGCGGTTCGAGATAGACCGCGCCGAGCGGCGGCACCTCCACCAGCGCCGAGGCCGGCAACCCGTTGCGCGGCACGGCCTCGGCCAGCACGCCCGCCGGGTTGCCGACGCCGCTGCCGCCGTAGCGCGGGTCGTCGGTGTTCAGCACCTCCCGCCACGGCCCCGCGGCGGGCAGGCCGATGGGGTAGTCATGCCGCGGCACCGGGGTGAAGTTGGTCACCACCGCGACCGGCCGCCCCCCTGCGCCGTCGAAGCGCAGCCAGGAGAAGACGGAGCGGTCGGCGTCGTCCGGCTCGATCCAGCGGAAGCCCTCGGGCTCGCAGTCCCGCGCATGCAGGGCGGGGCGGGACCGATGCAGCGCGTTGAGGTCGCGCACCAGGTCCTGCACGCCGCGATGCGGCGGGTGCTGCAGCAGCCACCAGTCGAGTTCGCGGTCCTCGCCCCATTCGCGCCAGGGGGCGAATTCCTGGCCCATGAAGAGCAGCTTCTTCCCGGGATGCGCCCACATATGCGCGTAGAGGCAGCGCAGGGTGGCGAAGCGCTGCCAGTCGTCGCCCGGCAGTCGGCCGAGCAGCGTGCCCTTGCCGTGCACCACCTCGTCATGGCTGAGCGGCAGGATGAAGGCCTCGTTCCAGGCATACATCAGGCCGAAGGTGACCAGGCTGTGGTGCCAGCGCCGGTGGATCGGGTCATGCGCCACGTAGCGCAGGGTGTCGTTCATCCACCCCATGTTCCACTTGAAGCCGAAGCCGAGGCCCTGCATGGCCACCGGCGCCGTCACACCGGGCCAAGCGGTGGCTTCCTCGGCGGTCATCACGGCGCCCGGGGCCTCGGCGGCGATCAGTGCGTTGGCCTGGCGCAGGAAGGCGGCAGCATCGCGGTTAACGTTGCTGCCGTCCGGATTGGCCGCCCATTCCCCCGGCGCACGTCCGTAGTCGAGGTAGAGCATGGAGGAGACCGCATCGACGCGCAGCCCATCCGCGTGGTAGCGGCCGAGCCAGAACAGCGCATTGGCGGCGAGGAAGGCGGCGACCTCGCGCCGGCCGAAATCATAGACCGCGGTGCCCCAGCCAGGCTGGAAGCCGCGCCGCGGATCGGCGTGTTCATACAGCGGCCCGCCATCGAAGCGCGCCAGGCCATGCGCGTCGGTCGGGAAATGCGCGGGCACCCAGTCCAGCAGCACGCCGATGCCAGCGGCGTGCGCGCGGTCGATCAGCCGGGCGAGTCCCTCCGGCGGACCGTGCCGGGCGGTGGCAGCAAACAGGCCGATGGGCTGGTAGCCCCAGGAGGCATCGAGCGGATGCTCCATCACCGGCATCAGCTCGATATGGGTGAAGCCGAGATCGGCGACGTAGGGGATGAGGCTCTCGGCCAACTCGTCCCAGGTGTAGGTGCGGCCATCCGGGTGGCGGCGCCAGGACGCGGTGTGTACCTCGTAGATCGTCATCGGGCCGCGGCGCAGGTCCGCCTTGGCGCGCGTGGCGAGCCAGGCCTGGTCGGTCCAGGCGAAGCCCGCGGTGTCGCGGATCACGGAGGCGGTGCCGGGCCGGAGTTCCGCGCCGAAGCCGACGGGGTCCGCCTTCAGCGGCGCGATGGCGCCGTCGCGGCCGAGGATCTCGTACTTGTAGGCGACGCCGGGTTCGAGGCCGGGCAGGAAGATCTCCCAGAGGCCGGAATCGACGCGCTTGCGCATGGGGTGGCGCCGGCCGTCCCAGGCATTGAAGGCGCCGACGACGGAGACGCGCTGCGCTTCCGGCGCCCAGACGGCGAAGCGCACGCCGGCCACGCCTTCATGCACGCAGGGATGCGCGCCGAGGCGGTCGAAGAGCCGCGCATGCGTGCCCTCGACCAGCAGGTGGTCGTCGAGCGGGCCGAGGGTCGGGCCGAAGGCGTAGGGGTCGTCGAATTCCCAGGCCTCGGTGCCGCGCGTCGCGCGCAGGCGGTAGCGGAGCGGCAGCGTGGCGCCGGGCAGCAGGCCTTCGAAGACGCCCGCGGGATCGCGACGGTCGAGCGCGACGGGCGCGGCGCCGTCACGCAGCACCGAGAGGGTCTCCGCCCCCGGCACGAAGGCCCGCACCACCACGCCGCCAGGTACCGCATGCGGGCCGAGGAGCGCGAAAGGGTCGGGATGCCGCGCGGCGAGCAGCGCGGCGATCTCGTGCTCCGTCGCCTGCCAGGAAGGGGTCACGCGCTGCGCGTCCCCCAGATCTCCCGCGCGTAGTCGGCGATGGCGCGATCGGCCGAGAACCAGCCCATACCCGCCGTATTCAGCACCGCCGTGCGGCGCCACTGCTCCGGCGCGCGATAGAGCGCGGCGGCGCGCTGCTGCGCG
>JAIYAI010000198.1 GCA_027489135.1 Acetobacteraceae bacterium | reverse complement strand
CCGGCGGCATCACCCAGTCCGGTGCCATCTCCGGAACGGCGCTCGGCGTGACGGCCCCAGGCGGGTCGGTCGACCTCGGTACCCAGGCGAATATGCTTCTGCGGGTCGGCGGCAGCACGGGCGGCAGCATCGCCTACCGCGACGCCGACAGCTTCGAGGTTACCGGCATCGCCGCCGGCACCACCGTCTCCCTGACCGCCGATACCGGCAGCATCACCCAGTCCGGTGCCATCTCGGGCACGGCGCTGACGGCGACGGCGACGGGTGGCTCGGTCGTGCTCGACAGCCAGGAGAACACGCTCTCCCGGGCCGGCGGCAGTGCCGGCGCCGGCTTCGCGTACCGTGACGCCGACGGCTTCGACGTCACCGGCATCAGCGCCGCCACCACCGTGGCGCTGACGGCGGAAACCGGGGGCATCACCCAGACCGGCATCATCGCCGGCACGCGGCTCTCGCTGTCCGCCCCGGGCGGGTCGGTCGCGCTCGACAGCCAGCCGAACGCCCTCGCGCAGGTCGGCGGCACGGCCGGGACCAGCATCGCCTATCGCGACGCGGACGGGTTCGACGTCACCGGCATCGCCGCCGGAACGACGATCGCACTGACTGCCATGACCGGCAGCATCACCCAATCCGGTATCCTCTCGGGCATGGCGCTGACGGCGAGTGCCCCAGGCGGGGCCGTGACCCTCGATGCGCTCTCGAATGCGCTCGGGACCGTCGGCGGCACTGCCGGCACGCGGTTCGGCTGGCGCGATGCCGATGGCGTGGTGATCAGCGGCATCACCGCGGGCACCGCCGCGGCGCTGACCGCCGATGCCGGGTCGATCACCCAGACCGGCGCGATCCAAGCGCCGACGCTGACGGTCGCCGCGCCCGGCGGCGCGGTCGATCTTTCCACCGCGGCGAACCGCGTCGCGGGCATGGGCGGCAGCACCGCCGGCAGCCTCGCCTTTCGTGACGCGGACGGCTTCGACGTCACCGGCATCGTCGCCGCGACCACCGTCACCCTCGCCGCCGATGCCGGCAGCATCACCCAGTCCGGCACCATCGCGGGCACCGCGCTCGACGCCCGGGCGCCGGGCGGCGACATCGCGCTGCTGGCCGACAATCACCTCGTCAGCGTCGGCGGACGCGCCGGTGGGCGTTTCGACTTCAGGAATATCGGCAGCTTCAACGTCGATGGCATTGCCGCCGGCACCGTCGTCGGCCTCACCTCCGTCACCGGCGGCATCACCCAGACCGGCCCGATCCGTGCCCCGCGGCTCGAGGTCGCGGCGGCGACGCCGGGGCAATCCATCCTGCTCGACGGCGCGCCCAACCGGATCGTGCAGCTCGAGGCCGATACCGACGAGACCTTCGCCTTCCGCTCCGAAGGCCCGCTGACGGTGGCCGGGATCCGCACCGGCACCGCCGGCACCATCGATCTGCGCGCCGAGACCGGCAACATCGACCAGACCGGCGCCATCAGGACCGGATCCCTGCAGGCCCGGGCCGATGCCGGGGCGGTGGACCTGACCGGCGCGCTGAACCGCGTGGCCACCGTCTCCGGCCGCGGGTCGACCGGCTTCGCGCTGCGCAACGGCCAGGCGCTGACCATCGGCACCGTGCTCGGCACGTCCGGCATCGAGGCGCCGCTCGTCGACCTGCAGGTCACCGCAGGGAATCTGAGCCAGACTGCCGCCATCGCCACGCCGCTGCTGCGGGTGCGGGCGGATTCCGGGTCGATCCTGCTGACCGGCGGCAACCGGATCGGCACGCTTGCCGGCAGCGCCGCCGGCGACATCCGCTTCAACAACGACCAGAGCCTCGCCATCGGCGTGGTCGCGGGCACGGCGGGGCTGACCAGCACCGGCGGCGGCGCCACCACCATCGCGGTCACCACCGCCGGCGACCTCGGCATCCAGGGCGGCAACGTCACCGCCCTCGGCGCCAATGCGCTGGTCTCGCTGACCGCGGCAGGCGGCATTGGCCAGACCGGCGGCATCATCGCCACGCGGCGCCTCGCCTTGCAGTCCGGGCAGGGCATCGCGCTGGGCAACCCGAACCAGTTCGAGACGCTGACCGACGCCGGCTTCGGCGCCTCGGGCGGCGTGCTGCGCGGCCTCGCCTATGCGGTGACCGGGGCGGTGGACGGCACCGGCAGCATCAGCCTGCTGGCCGCGGGCAGCCTCGCCATCGGCGGCCCCGGCCTCGGGCCGGGCGTCACCAGCGGCGCCGGCGGGCTCACCATCGCCTCCGATGCCGGCCAGGTCAGCATCGGTCCCTCCGCCATCCGCGCCTTCGGCGGCCCGCTCGCGGTCACCGGTCCGGCCGGGGTGACGATGACCGGAACCTCGCTGTTCGCCGCCGGGCCGATCCTCCTCGCCGCGCCGAACGGACCGATGACGCTGTCCGGCGTTGGTGCCAGCACCGGCGGCGCCTTCACCGCGACCGCCGCCGGCCCGGTGGCGCTGACCGGCGTCTCGGTGTCCGCGCAGGGGCCGCTCGGCGTGGCCAGCCGGGGCAGCCTCTCGGTCGCCGGCAGCAACCTCGTCAGCGCCAGTCCGGCGCCGCTGGACGGGGTGACCCTCGCCGCCCTCGGCGCCGCCAGCATCACCGGCTCGCAGATCACGGCCGCGACGCGGGTGACGGTACAGGCCGGCGGGACGCTCTTCGTCAACCCGACGACGCTGTCGGCGGACACCGCCTTGCTCGCCGGGCAGACGGCCCTCCTGGTGAGCCTGAGCGCCACGATCGGGCAGGACATCATCATCGCCGCGCCTGGCGGCATCACCAACGTCGCGCCGTTGCAGGTGACGCCGCGGGTGCCGGGGCAATACCCCGCCGTGATCTACGACACCCGCGCGGCGCCGCCGCAGAGCGCCAACGCCATCCTCGCCTATGTCCAGCCGGACCAGCCGGGGCTGCAGCCGGACCAGCAGCCGACCCAGCTGCGCAGCGCGCCGGGCGCCGAGAGCGCGGATCCCTTCTTCGGTCCCTCCTCCAGCGCGCCGGCTGGCCCGGTTTCGATCAACGTGCAGGCCGGCAGCAGCCCGGTCTTCCTGCTGATCGACGGTGGCACCGCGACCGGCACGGTGACCGCCGGACGCCTGCTCGTCCACGGCACCGGCGGCAAGGTGGAACTGCAGGGTTCGCTCGGCGGCCTCAGCGGCGCGGAGGCCACGCGCGCGTCCGACATCACGCGTCCCGTCACGCCGGAATCGCTGCCGGACTACCGCATCAACAGCTGCGTCATCGGCTCGATCAACTGCGTGGTCACGCCGCGCTTCCAGCCGATTCCGCCCTCCATCCGCACCAACGTCGAGTTCACCTTCCGTCAGAACGCGTTCAACCCCGCCGACGTCATCATCCCGAACACCGGGGAGAACGACTACGAATGACCAGGGGTATCGACGCGGCACGCCTGCGGGGGCGGAGCTGGGGGATGGACGCGACACGCATGGGGGCGAGCATGAGGAGCATGGCCGGCCTGGTTCTCGCGGCGATCCTCGGCCTCGGCGCCTGCACCGCGCCGCCGCCCGAGGCCTATGTCGCCGGCAGCGCCCGCGCCAGCGCCGGCACCCCCGCCGGGGCGGACGCCAAGGGCGAGGCCTGCCTGTTCCAGAACGGCGCCCGGCCGCCGACCGACATGCCGGTCGCGCTCTCGCACGAGGTCTTCTGCGGTGGCTGGACCCAGCCGGCGGCGCGGGTGATCCGCCTGCGCGGCCCGTCCGACGCCGCCAACCTCGATGCGCTCGCCCAGGGCGGGCTGTGGCGCACCTGGCTCGACCAGCGCGTCACCTGCAATGCGCCGCAGCCCACCACCATCGCCGGCGGGACGCCGGCGCGCCTGCTCGCCTGCACGCGCCGGATCGGCGGCTGGCCGCATATCGCGCTCGTCACCGTGGGGCCGGAGGGGCCGGTCGTCGCCGACGGCGTGGCCACCGCCATGCCGGTGATCGAGCGGCTGGCGACGGGCCAGTCGGCCGCCGCCGCGCCGGGGCAGGCGGCATCGGCCGCCGGCCAGGCGCGCTCGGCCGGCCTCGAGATCGCGGTGCGCCGTCTCTCGGCCGAGGCCTTCGGCGCCAATGATGTCGGCCGCTACGAGCAGCTCATGCAGCTCGGCCGCGAGCTGAACCAGGCCGACAACTTCGCCGCCGCCGAGGATGCCTACCGCGCCGCCCTTGCCCTGCAGGAGCGGGTGCTGGGCCGCGACGATCCGAACACCGTCAACGCCATGGTCCATCTCGCGGTCAACCTCTCCAACCAGGGCCGCCACCAGGAGGCCGAGGCGCTGTTCAAGCGGGCCGAGGGGCTGACGCCGCGCGCCGCCGATACCTCCGCCCCCGCGCGCCTCGCCCACTACCGCGGCATCGCGGCGATGAACGCCGGCGACCTGACCCGCGCCATCGCGCTGTTCGAGGCGGCCGACGCCGCCTATGCCGCGCTCGTCCCGGACAGCGTCCTCGCGGGCGGCACGATCGAGAACAGCCTCGTGCAGATGTCCGATCCGCGCGCGCAGAACGCTGTGGTCGGTCTCGCCGATACGCGCCGCTTCATGGCGCTGGCGCGCTCCCGCGCCGGCGCGCCGGAGATGG
>JAIYAI010000157.1 GCA_027489135.1 Acetobacteraceae bacterium | reverse complement strand
CGCTTGATCTCCGCGTGAACCTGCTGAAGGCGACGCGTCCCGACGCCGCCGCCGCGCTGGCGGGGGAGGGGATCGAGACCGAGCCGACGCGCATCTCGCCCTGGGGCCTGCGCATCCCGGCGCGCCGCCCCGTCACCAACACCGCGGCCTACCGCAACGGCCTGGTCGAGGTGCAGGACGAGGGCAGCCAGTTGATCGCGGCACTCGCCGATGCGCGGCCGGGCCTGCGCGTCTGTGACCTCTGCGCCGGCGCCGGCGGCAAGGCCCTGGCAATGGCGGCGGTGATGGACAATCGCGGCCGCATCACCGCCTGCGACGTCAGCGCGCCGCGGCTCGAGGGGGCGGCGAAGCGCTTCCGCCGCGCCGGAGTCGACAACGCCGAGCGCCACCTGCTCGGCCCAGGCGACAAATGGGCCAAGCGACGCGCCGGGCAGTTCGACCGCGTGCTGGTGGATGCGCCCTGCACCGGCAGCGGCACCTGGCGACGCAATCCCGACGCTCGCACGCGCACGGATGTCGCCGACCTGACCGAACTTGTCGTGAAGCAGCGTGAAATTCTGTCCATGTCTGCCGATCTCGTGCGGCCCGGCGGGTTGCTGGTCTACGCTACCTGCTCGTTGTTGCCCGAGGAGGATGAGGGCCAGGTGACCGCCTTCCTCGCCCGTCGCCCGGACTTCGCACCCGTTCCGCTCGCGGAGGCCTGGGCCGCGGCGGGGCTGGGCGGGGCCATGCCCGAGACCCCCGCGGCGCGGGACGGGCACCTGCTGCTCAGCCCGGCGCGCCACGGCACGGACGGGTTCTTCGCTGCCGTTCTGCGTCGCACTGCCGCGGGCTGACATGCCCCTTCCTGTGGGAGTTCCGCCGATGACGTGCCTCCCCCTGACCCGGCTTTCGCCGATGCCGCCGCGTCCCGCGATCAGGCACCTGTCATGATCGCCATCCGGCGCGCGCGCCCGAACGATGCCGCCGCGATCGGCGCCGTGCATGTCGCGACCTGGCGCAGCGCCTATGCGGGCGTGCTGCCGGACGAATACCTCACGGGCCTCTCCGCCATGCGCCATGCCGGCGGCTACAGCCAGGCCATCGCCGACCGCCGCGACGGGCACGCGATGTTCGTCGCCGTCGCCTCCGGCCCCGATTCGCCGCCCGGCTTCGACGGGCGGGAAGGGGGCATCGTCGTCGGCTTCGTCTCCGGCGGGCGGGCGCGCCGGCCCGGCTTCGGGAACGGGGAGGTGGAGACGCTCTACGTCCTCGACGATTACCGCGACCAGGGCATCGGGCGGCGGCTGATGCGGGCGATGGCGGCGCATCTCGCGGCCGTCGGGTGCCGGTCCGTCATGCTCTGGGTGCTCGAGGCGAACCCGACGCGCTGGTTCTACCTGCGCCTGGGTGGGCGCACCGTGGCGCGGGAGACGATCCGCTTCGCCGGCCAGGCGCTGGAGCAGATCGCCATGGCCTGGGACCCGATCGACACCCTGCTGGCGGCGACGGCCCCGGCGCGAGAGGCGTGAGGCGACGCCGCGCGTCATGACGGGCCGACCGCACCGCCGGACCCTGCTGCTGGCCTGCCTCGCCGGAAGCCTCGCGCGACCCGCCCTGGCGCAGTCCGATCCGCTCGCGGGCCGGCAGGTGCGCATCGTCATCGCCTTCGCGCCCGGCGGCAGCGTCGACCTGCTTGCGCGCATCCTGGCGCGCGGCATGACCGAGCGCCTCGGCATCCCCGTCGTCGCCGAGAACCGCAGCGGCGCCGGCGGCAACGTGGCTGCGGAGTTCGTGGCCCGCAGCACACCGGACGGCACCACGCTGCTCTTCACCGCGGAGCCGCTGGTGGTGAACCCCGCCGCGCATGCCTCCGTACCCTACGATGCGGTGGCCAGCTTCGCGCCGGTGAACCTTTCCGCCCGCCTGACCCAGGCGCTGGTTGTCGGCAATGCCCAGCCCATGCCGGACCTCGCGGCCTTCGTCGCGCAGGCGCGGGCGCGGCAGGGCGCGCTCACCATCGGCTCCGGCGGCAACGGCTCGCCGGGGCATGTTGTCTGCGGCATGCTCGGCCGCGCCGGGCTGCCGGTGACGCATGTTCCCTATCGCGGCGGCGGGCCGGCGACCCAGGGCGTGATCGCCGGTGAGATCGCGGCGGCGGTGATCACCCTGCCCGGCGTCTTCGGCCATGTGCAGCAGGGCGCGGTCCGGCTGCTGGCCGTGAGCTCTCCCGCCCGGGTGCCGCAGGTGCCGGAAACCCCCGTGATGGCGGAGGTCGTGCCCGGCCTGATCGTCGAATCCTGGCACGCGATGTTCGCGCCCGCCGGCACGCCGGAGCCCGTGTTGCGGCGTCTGCACGGGGCGGCGGCGGCGACGCTGCAGGAACCGGCGATGCGGGCACAGCTTCTCGGCCGCGGCTTCGACCCGGAGGCCGGGCCGCCGGAGGCACTCGCCGCGCTGGTGCGGGACGACCTGGCGCGCTGGCGGACGGTGGTGACGGAGCTTGGCCTGAAGGGGGAATAGTGCCGACGCCCCCCGCCGTGCCGGGGGCTGATCGGGCGCGCCTGGCCCTCTCCACGCCCCGGGAGGCGCAGCGACGCGCGGGCCCGGATCGGCTTCTCCGGCCAGGCCCCGGAACGGGTCTCTGGGGCCGGAGACCCGATCGGCAGGCTGGTGGCGGCGACCGCGCCTACAGCACCAGGATGTCGCTGGCTGCGAGCGCAGGCGCGCCGGCCAGGATGGCGATCTCCGTGACCCCGCCGGCGGCGGTCCCGTTGGCGTCGAAGCGCAGCAGGCCAGTCGCCGCGTCGTAGAGGAATTGTGGCGCGGCCGCGGTCGCGGTCGGGCCGATGACCAGCGCCGCGGCGGAGAGCGCGCCGGGGGCGAGGCCGAAGACGCTGCCCAGGACCTCGATACGATCGGTGCCGGGCAGGAAATCCGTTATGCTGTCGGTGCCCGGCTTCTTCAGGCTGGTGAAGCGGAAGGCGTCCGCCTCCGCACCGCCGGTGAGCGTATCGACGCCGCGGCCGCCCACCAGCACGTCACGCCCGCTGCCGCCCGAGAGCGCATCGTTCCCGGCCTGGCCCAGCAGCAGGCTGTCGCCCGGGGCGCCGGCCAGGGTCTCGTTCGCCTTGCTGCCGATGACGGCGGTGGTGGCGGAGACGACCTGCTCGGCGGCGCCGCCGCCATCGGTGTACTGCGCGAGGACGCGCAGCGGCTGGCCCACGGGCGCGTCGGCGAGGCCCAGCGCGGGACCGGTGGCGCCGGTGATGTCCTGCCAGGCGCCGCCCGAGAAGCGCTGCCACTGCCACGCGATGCCGCCGAGGCCGTCTGCGTCGGCGAGGGTCGAGAGGGCGGAGAGGAAGGCATCGGTTGCCACGATGGTCACGGCGCCGGTCGGCGCGTCGTTCACCGGCGCGATGACCAGGCTGGCGCCGGCGGTGACGCTCGCGGTCCCGTCGCTGACGACGTACTGGAAGGCGACGCTCCCCGCGGCGTTCGCGGCGGGCGTGAAGGTCCAGGCACCCGGGCCGGTGGCGACGAGCGTGCCGGGCAGGCCGCCGAGCACGGTGAGGCCGGTGATGGAGAGCGCGTCGCCGTCGGCGTCTGTCCAGCCGGCCCGCAGTTCGGCCGCGGTGATGAGGCGGGGCGTGTCCTCCGTGCCGGCGGCGAGGCTGCGACTGGCCGGGCCGATGGGAAGATCGTTGGTCGCCGCCACGATCACCTGCACCGCCGCACCCAGGCTGGAGATGTTCAGCAGGACGGACATCGGCGGGAAGAAGTGCCCCACGACCAGGTCGAGATCGCCGTCCTGGTCGAGATCCACAGCGGAGGGCCGTGGCACGTTCGGGAGAGTGAAACTGGCGAACGGATCGTCGGCACCGGTGAGCGCGACGTAGCCGGCGCCGGTGTTCCGATAGGCCAGCAGCGGGCCGTTGGGCGTGCCGATGACGACATCGCGACGGCCATCGCCGTCGAGGTCGAGGACGGCGAGACCCGGCTGGCTACCAGGGGAGATGCTGCCGAACGGATTCGCGGCACCGCTCAGTTCCACGAAGCCAGCCTCCGTGTTGCGATAGGCAACGAGCGGTCCGAAGCCCTTGCCGATCAGCAGATCGGTGCGGCCATCCTCGTCAAAATCCAGGAGCACGGGGGCGGCAAAGTCGCCGACGCCCCCGCTGGGATCGCGGCGAAGGGGTTGGCAGCCCCTGTCATGAACTCGAAACCGCTGCCCGTGTTCCGGTACGCGAACAGCCGAGTGTCGAAGGTGGCGGCGACAAGATCCTGCAGCCCGTCGCCGTCGATGTCGCCGAAGGCTGCCGACGCGTAT
>JAIYAI010000646.1 GCA_027489135.1 Acetobacteraceae bacterium | reverse complement strand
TGCCGCGCGTCTTCCCGCGCTGGGCGATGGCGTTCACCGTCATCCGCAGCTTCGCCGAGCGCCCGATCCGCGACATCGATCCGGCCTCCGAGGCGCGCTACGCGACCCTGTTCGAGGATGCGCAGCAGACCGCCTTCACCAACGCCTTCGGACCGGCCCGGCGCTGGACCATTCCCTCGGCGTCGCTGGCGCTGGACGGGACGGAGCCGCCACCGGGCTATCCGTTCCGGCTGCCGACCCTCGGCGCGCTGTGGCTGCCCGACGACGCCTGGCCCTATGCCTGGCTGCACGTGCATGTCTGCGCGGTGCGGCTGCTCGACCGGCTCGGTCGGGGCTCCGTGATGGCGGGCCGCTGGGGCGCGGAGCGCTTCCCGCCCGGCACCGGCGCGGCCGCGCTGCGCGACGTGCAGGCGCGCATCGATTCCGCGCTGGACGCCGCGCTGGCCTGGAAGCGCGAGGCCGCGGCGGCAGGACATTTCGCGCCGGTGCCGGCGGATCGCCACGCGGCCTTCCGCGCCTGGCTGGGCAGCATCGCGCGGACCGCGCTCTACCCCGACCCCGCGGTCACGCGCATCGATCCCGACGGATCCGACGCCCCGCCTGGCTCCGCCGCGCACGAGGCGTGGCGCAGTCGCCAGGCCGCTGCCATGGCCGAGCGCGCGCGGTGGTCCGGCAAGACCGATCCGCTCCATGTCACCAGCGTCAACGAGGCGATCGAGCGGTCCGTGGTGGACGCGACGGATGGCTGCATCGCCTATGCGCCCGATCCGGCCGCGCTGCTGCCGGCGCCGGTGCTCGACCACTGGCGCCTGCATAACGCCGCCTGGCGGCACCGGAGCTGGGGCGGCAGCGCGACGCGGCACCAGTTGCTCGGCGCGCCGGCCAATATCCAGGATGCGCCGACCCGCTTCCGGGACAGCCACGTGCTGCTGGCGCAGTTCGACAGCGACCCGGGCCAGTACTTCATGTGGGGCGACATGGGCGTGCTGCAGTACTGGATCACCTGGGACGACCTGCGCGGCGGGCGCTTCGACCGGGTGGTGGTGACGGTCGAGGGGCACTGAGGCGGGGCCCACCGCCGGCCCGTCGGGCCGGCGGCGATGGTCTGCGGCGGGGGGCCCGCGTCGCGTGCCCGGCGCGGCGGTCAGGCGTCGGCGCGGCCCGCCTTGCGGCGCTGCTGCACGAGGCCGAGGCCGAGCAGGCCGGCGCCGAGGATGGCGAGGGACCCGGGCTCGGAGACGGGGGCGCGCTGGAAGCTGATGCTGGAGACCACTTCCGACCCCAGGTTCGCCGCGCCACCGGTGTCGCCGAAGTAGAACTGGGCGCGGTTGAAGTCGGGACCGCCGCTGTAGCTGATCGTCTGGTCGATCGCGCTGTTCATGTTCAGGTCCTGATACACGGACGCGACGGCCGTGGCGCCGTTGTACAGCACCAGCCAGGCCCGATCGCCGGGCACCATCCAGTTCTCGTCGTCATTGCCGTAGGTGACGCTGAGGCTCGTCATCGTCGCGGCGAAGTCCATCCGCAACTGCGCGTACTGGTCATTGTCGACGCCGAGAGCCTGGCCGGTGACACCGAGCGGCGTGGCATCGAGGACCATGAGCCGGGTGCCGACGGTGTCGGAGAAGCTGACATCCGGGTTGGAGGCACTGACGAAGCTGTTCGGCTTGAAGCCGGTCGTGTCGGCGTTGAAGGTGATGGTATCGGCCTGCGCTGGCCCGGCAGCGAGGGCGGCCATGCAGATCGCGGCTGACGCGAGTTTCAGCAGGCGGACTTGGCTCATTAGGGGTCACTCCTTGACCGTTAATGACTTCAGGTTGTGGTCGAGGATGGTTATACCCCACAAAACGAGCCTTGTGTGAAAATTCGGACGCCATGGGTAAAATTTTTGGACTTTCTCGCGCTTGGGTTGTGTTTTCGAGTTGGGTCCCGGGAAATGGCCCGCGTGGCAAGGGTTCGGACCCAAACCGTATCGCCGCGACGCGTCGCCGAGCGCGAACTGGCCGCATGCCACCTGCCCGCGAGCGAAGGGCGCGCGGACTCATACCCGCATTGCGCGTGATAAAATTAGTTTATGCTCTTGATGCGAGCAAATCCTGATACATGATCGCCATGTTGGGGTTCAGGCCAGGCGCCGCAGCATCTCCAGGAACCGCGCCGCCGCCACCTCCGGCGACCAGGGCCGCCAGGGAGCCTCCCCATAGGCTGCGGCCAGCGGATCCTCCGCCAGCACCGCCGCGCGGATGCCGAGCACGCCGCGCACCTCCGCCGCGGTCCAGCCGGCGACATGCACCGCCTCCGCCGCCGCCAGCGCGATGTCGCAGGCCTTGTGGGCGCGCTTCGCCTCCGCGGTCCAGGCGGGCAGCGCGTAACGCGCCGCCACCGCCGCGGAGAGCCGTGCGGTCAAGGCCGCGAAACCCTCCCCCAGAAAGGGCTTCAGCGGCGAGATGGCGTCGAAGCCGAGCAGCCCCTCCTCCGCATCATGCAGCAGTTCCCGCCGTAACTCGGCGGCGGACAGCCCCGCCCGTGACCGCGCCCGACGCAGCGCCAGCACCGCCAGGGAGTGCTGCGCGACGGAGAGTGGCGCCGGCCAGGCGGAGTGCCCGCCCCAGCGGAAGGTGCGGGCGAGACCGATGGCGAGGTCCTCGTCGGACCAGTCGAAGGGGGTGGGGGCAATCAGGTCGAGGCGGCGGCCGGAGGGGAGGCGGACCCAGGCGCGGGGGGCATCGGGCATGGCTGGCTCCTGGAGCGGCGGCGGGGCTCCGCCCATCGGACGTATAGGTCCGACCCCTTGGAACCCGGGAGTTGGAGTCTGGCCGATGGTCGTCGTGCCGTCCTCTCAGTGGCCGAACGCTGCGAGCGCCAGCGCTGCCTGAGCCAGCACCGGCGCCAGCCCGCAGCGCAGGGCCTCGTCTCGCGGCGCAGATGCCGCCCCGCGCGCACATGCAGGCCGGCGACCAGTCGGTAGGCGAGCAGCGTCCGGACCGCCGCGTCAGGCCCTGCAAGGCCGGAGGCATGGAGGAGGGCGGCATCGTGATGGGGATGGCCGCCTGAGGCTTGGACCGGGACGGCGGCGGCGGCGGCCCCAGGGTGAACCGCGCGCCCGTGCCGTCAGTGCCAACGGGGTTGGGGGGGGGCGGCGCGCCCCCCACCGGGATGCAGGGTCACGGGCACTGCCCGTGACACGCCCCTGCCCAGGGGTTTCGGGGGCCGGCGGCCCCCGCCCCTCCCTCAGAACCTTGGCGCCGAGATGTCGAACTCCTCCATCACCGCCAGATCCTCGCTGAACCAGCTTGCGATCCCCGCCCGCCTTTGCCCGATATACTCCGGCCTTCCATCCGCCCCGAGCCGCATGGTCAGGTCGTGCCCCGGGATCAGCAGCGTCCCCGGCACCTGCTTCCACAGCCCCCAGATCCGCTCCAGCGAGGCATGGCTCGCCCCCGCATCCATCGTCATGTCCGTCGCCATCGACAGCATCTCGGCCCGGTTCTTCGCCGCATCGCCGCTGAACACCACGGGCAGGTCCTGCCCGGTGAAGCGGAACACGAGACATCCCGGCGTGTGCCCCGCGCAGAGATGCGCCGTGAAGACGCCGAGGAATCGCTCGCCATCCTCCAGCAGATGCAGCCGCGGATGCCGTGCCAGGTCCTGCACGTAGAGTTCCGGCAGCGGGTTGAAGCCGACCGGCACGCTCGTCGCCCAGTCCATCTCGACCCGCCCGATCCAGACATCGGCATTCGGGAACAGCGTGTAGTTCACCGAGTGGTCCCAATGCGCGTGCGTCAGCACGACATCGGTCACCTCCTCCGGCGTGCAGGCAGCGGCCTTCATCTGCCGGCCGAATTCCGGCCGCACCGCGAAGGCGCCGACATCGATCAGGATCGCCCGCCGCTTCCCCGCGATCTCGCCCCGGATCAGCGCGATGGTGCTCCAGCCCAGGCCGCCGTGGCAGAGCGACTTGCCCGGATAGCCCTGGATCAGCACGTCGAGGCGGGTGTCGGTCATGGCGCGGTTCCTCCGTCCCGCCGTTGTCGGCGCGGCGAGCGGGGTCGGCAAGCCTTGGGCTCAGGCTGCGCCCAGGTGCTGCACCGCGACATCGTCCCGCCGCCGCGCGAGGTCCGCGACATGCGCATGGTGGGTGAACAGGATCACCTGCGTCTGCCGCCCCAGCGCCGCCAGCAGCCCGAGTGCCGCCGCCGCGCGCGCATCGTCGAAGGTCGCCAGCAGGTCGTCGGCGATGAAGGGCAGCACCGTGCCACCCGCGACGAGCCGCTCCACGCCGGCGACCCGCAGGGCGAGGAAGAGCTGGTCCCGCGCCCCCTCGCTCAGCGCGCCGACGGGGCATTCGACGCCATCGGGCCGCACCGCGTGCATCAGCATGCCGCCCGCGGCGTCGGGCTCGGCGACCAGGCGGGCGTAGCGACCCTCAGTCAGGGCGGCGAGGTGGCCGCCAGCGGCGCGCAGCAGCGGCGATTGCTGCTCGCGCCGGAACCGCTCGATGCCGGCCTTCAGAAGCCTGCGCGCGACATGGACCCTGGCATAGCGCTCCGCGGCTCCGCGCGCCTCGGCCAGCGCATCCTGCGCGGCCTGGGCGAAGCCGGCGGCGCCGCCACCCTGCGTCATCCGCGCCAGCCGCTCGGCGCAGCGTGCCCGCGCGCCGCCCAGCTCCTCGCTGCGTCGGGTCAGCTCCTGGCGGCGCTCCTCGATCTCGGCGAGGCGGCCCGGCACGGCATCGGCATCGACCGCCTCCGCCTCGGCCCGGAGCGCCTCTTCGTCACGCCCATCGCCCTGCCCGGCCAGGTCGCGTTCCAGCCCGGTGATCCCGGCCACCAGGTCGTCGCGCTCCGCGGCGCGGGCGATGGCGCGGTCGAGCGCCTCCGGCGCCGCGGCCCCGGCGAGCGCGACGAGGTCCGCGATCTCCTCCGCGGCCTTCGCCGCGCGCCGGGCGGCGTCCTGCGCCGCGTCGCGCCGCTCCCGCAGCGCTGCGTCGATCCGCGCCGCCTCGTCGCGGACGGCGCGCGCCGCCGCAAGCCGACGCTGCAGCCCGAGCACGGCGGCACCTGGCGCGGCCCCGGCATCCTCGCCTGGCAGGGCGTCGAGCACCGCACGCACCCCCTGCGCGAAGGCGCCGATGGCTCCGCGCATCTGCCCGATGCGTCGCTCCTCGGTATCCCAGGCCGGCGCCACCTCGGCGATCCGGTTCCAGGCGGCGAGCGCGGCATCGACCGTCGCCATGGGAACCTCCGGCCCCAGGCCGAGGGCCGCCAGAGCGTCGCTCCAGGCGGCGGTGTCGTCGGCAAGCGCCTGCTCGGCCCGCGTGGCGGCCTCGCGCAGCGCGACCAGTCGCTCCTCCGCCCCGGCCAGACGGTCCGCCAGGGTGCGGTGTTCCTGCGCCGCCGCCTCGGCCTCGGCACAGCGCGCCTCGGCCAGGCCGATCGCGCCCGAGAGGCTCGGGGCATCCGCCGTCGCCGGCATCGCGGCGGCCAGGTCCCCGCGCGCCGCGCGGACACGCTCGGCAAGGGAGTCGCGCCTCCGCCCCGCCTCGCGCGCGCGGCTGTCGAGGGCCAGCGCCGCATCCCGCAGCCGGCACCACTCGACCATGGCGGCCGGATCGCCGGGCAGCAGGCCGGACGGCGACCAGAGCGCGCGCCAGCGCGCCTCGGCGGTCGCCAGGGCGGCCTCCGCCGCATCGACCGCCGCGGCCAGCCCGGATCGGCGGGATTGCAGCAGGGCGAGGCGCGCTGTCGCCGCGTCGAAGGCGGCGACGCGCTGCGCCTGCTCGGCACGCCGGTCGGCGAGCCGGTCGGCGGCATCCCGCAAGGCCTCGAAGCCGTCGAGTGCGGCAGGGTCCGCGGGCGCGGTGGCAAGGGCACGGCGGATCGCGCGCCAGGTCTCGTCGCGGCTGGCGCGGGCTGCCGCCACGGCGGTCGGTGTCGGCACAGTCTCACCGGCGGCAAGGGCACTCGCCTCCGCCTCCCGCGACGCGGCCTCGGCATCGAGGTCGACCAGCGCGTCGCGGGCCTTGGCGAGGTCCTCGCGCGCCGTGGCGAGCGCCCTGGCCGCAGCGTCCACCGCCGCCGGCAGGGGCAGCGGCAGCGCGGCCAACGCCGACGCCGCGCCCTGCCAGAGCGGCAGCGCGGCCAGAGCGGCACCGGCTGCGTCGCACGCGGCATCGGCCTCGCGCCGCGCCGTGGCGAGCTCCCGCTCCACCGGGCCCTCGCCGCGCGCGGCGTCGATGGCCTGGCGCAGCGGCAGCGGCGAGGGCGGCGCCGGCAGCGTGTCCAGGGCACGCTGCGCTGCATCGCGTGCCTTGCGTCCCTCGGTCAGAGCCTCCGCGGCCGCGTGCCGGGCGGCGAGCAGCCCGATCCGGCGGTCGCGCGCCTGCTGCAGCGCGCGCCGCCGCGGCGCGGGGGGCAGTCGGGCGCGCAACGCATCCGGCGCGGCGCCGGGGTCCAGCTCCTCGCTGGCCGCGGCGATGGAGGCGCGGTAGCCGGCCGCCTGGTTCAGCACCGGCGGCAGGTCCTCGGCCTCCATGCGCAGGATCTCGGCGCGGCGTTCGGCCAGCAGGTCGATCGCATCCTGCTGCGCCAGGACGGCAGGATCCGCGGCGAGCCCCGCGGCCCGGTGCTCGAGGCGCAAGATCTCCGCCGCCTCGCGCTCCGCATCGCGCGCCGCGTCGCGTGCCGCCTCCCGGGCATCGGAGAGGCGGCTCGCCGTATCCGGCGGAAGGTGTGGCGCATCGGCCAGCGCGAGAAGGCGCGCGCGCTCGTCGTCGAGCCGTCGCAGCAGCGGGACCACGCGGCGGATGCGCTGCAGCCGGCTGCCCTCCGCGGAGAGGGCGCGCTGCTCCTCCTGCAGCGCGGCGAGTGCCGCCGCGGTGTCGCGCTGCTCGGCTTCGGCGGCGTCCCAGTCCTGGCGGCGCACCGCAGCGTCGTCGAGGGCACGGCGGGCCTGGCGATGCGCGTCGAGCGCCGCAGCAAGCCTGCGCCTGCCCCGACCGTCGCCGTGCAGCGACCGCGCCTCGGCGTCCAGGGCGTCCAGGGTCGTGCGCAGATGCGACAGGCCGAGGCCGGCCAGCAGGCTCTCGCCCGCCTCCCCGCCGGATTTCAGCAGTGCCTCCCCGCCCTGCCGCAGTGCCGGGCCGTCGAGGCCGAAGCTGCGGGCAAAGACGTCCCGCCCGGCATCGCCGAGGAACGGGCGCAGCGCGCTCTCCGGCAGCGGTGTCTCGGCCTCGTCCATCAGCGTCTCGCCGCGGCCCTTGCGGCGCAGGAAGGCGCGCACGGCGCCGTCCCCGGCCTGCAGGACGAAGCCGAGGCGCATCGGCCGGCCGCCAGCCTGAAAATCGCGCGCGGACCGGACCGGGATGCCGAAGAGCGCGTCGCCGATTGCCTCCAGCGCGGTGGACTTGCCAGCCTCGTTGGCGCCGAGCACCACATGCAGCGCGGCCTCGGGCGGGAATTCCAGCGCGACGCCGTCGAGATGGCCGTAGCGCAGCAGGTCGAGGCGCAGCAGCCTCACGCCGGCGGGTCCTCGGCGATGGCCGCCGCGACGATGGCCCAGGCATCGTCCGCGAGGGCGGTCAGGCCGGTGATGCCCTCGGGCAGATCAAGGCCATCGCGGATATCGGCCGGCAGGGCCAGGCGAAGGCGGTCGATCTCCTCCAGCAGTGGCTCCGCCACGGCCCTGTCCTCGAGCCCGCCGAGGAACGCCGCGCGCAGCACCGCCAGCGCCTCGTCGTCGCGGGTCGCCGGCGCCCGGGTGCGCAGCTTCACCGCCTCGATCCAGAGATCGGCATCGGCGGCGAGGGCCAGGTTGCGGCATTCGGCGGCAAGGCGCTCCGTGTCGCCGAGCAGGCGACCATGCAGCGGCGTCGCGCCGGTCAGGGTGAGCCGTGCCAGCATGGGCCTTCCCGGCGACGCCGCCACGGCGTCGCGCACGGCCGTGGCGACACGGGCATCGAGTGTCGCTGCATCGGCACCGGTGGCGTCGATCGTCAGGGCCGTCCAGCGCAGGATATCGAGGTCGCGATGCTCGACCGCGACGATGCGCCGATCCTCGACGGTGACCAGGGTGCAGCCCTTGGCGCCGGTCTCGCGGGCATGGCGGCCCTGCAGATTGCCTGGAAAGACCACCCAGGGCCGCTCATGCAGCACGCGGCGCTGATGGATGTGCCCGAGGGCCCAGTAGTCGTAGCCCTTGGCGACCAGATCGGCGACGCGGCAGGGGGCGTAGGTCTCGTGCTCGCCCGCATCCTCGGCCGAGGTGTGCAGCACGCCGATGTTCAGCAGGCCCGGCACGGGGTCGCGGTAGCGGGCGGAGAGATCCTCCGGCACCGCGCGGGTGGGGAAGGAATGGCCGTGCAGCGCGACACCGAGATCGGGCGGCGCGTGGGTCTCGCAGGTGCGATAGGAGAATTCGGTCACGTTCGGCGGCAGCGCGAGGTGCCGGGTGATCTCCGACCGGGCATCGTGGTTGCCGCGCAGCAGGAAGCAGGGCCGGCCGAGCCGGCGCATCTCCGCCGCGAAGAACAGGCCGGTGGAGAAGTCGCGCCAGTCGCCGTCGTAGAGATCGCCGGCGATGATGACGAAGGCGACGCCCTCCGCGATGGCGAGATCGACCATCGCGGAGAAGGCGCGCCGCGTCGCGCCGCGAACCAGATCGCCCGGCAGGTCCGCCCGCGCGGCGAGGCCGGCGAGCGGGCTGTCGAGATGGATGTCCGCGGCGTGCAGGAATTTCATTCAGTAGGTCGCGAAGATCCGCGCGATCTCCTTCGGATCCTTGGTCACCGTCAGGGCCAGGCTCAGCAGGATGCGCGCCTTCTGCGGCGTCAGGTTGTCGGCCGGGATGAAGCCCGATTCCAGCACCTTCGTCGTCGGGAAGACGCGGCCCGATCCGGCGCGGGTGGACTGGCTGACGACGACGCCGGCCTTCACCGCGGCGACGAGCGATTCCGCCATGGCCGGCGTGACGAAGCCCGGCGCGAAGCCGGCAACGACGATGCCCTTGGCGCCCGCCTTCACGAAGGCGTCCACCGCCGCACCATCGGCGCCGGCGTAGCAGTAGGCGACGTCGACGCGCGGCAGGGCGTCGAGGCCGTGCACCGCGAACTCCGTCTCCGGCGCCGTCTTCCGCAGCGGCTTGCGGTACCAGGCCAGCGCATCGCCGTCCGCATGGCCGAGGCAGCCGAAATCGGCGGCCCGGAAGGTCTGCAGCCGGCCCGTCGAGGTCTTGGTCACGTCGCGCGCCGCGTGGATCTCGTCGTTCAGCAGCACCAGCGCGCCCAGCCCGCGCGCTTCCGGGCTGGCCGCGACGCGGACCGCGTTGACGACGTTCATCGCCGCGTCGGTCGAGAGGCCGGAGGCCGGGCGCTGGGCGCCGACCACAACCACCGGCACCGGGATCTTCAGCGTCAGCGAGAGGAAATAGGCCGTCTCCTCGAGGCTCGCCGTGCCGTGGCCCACGACGATGCCGGCGAGGTCCTTGTGCTCCGCGCAAAGCCGGTCGCAGATGTGCAGCAGCTCCTTCCACTCGGGCCAGGCGATCGCCGTGCTGGGCACGTTGCGGAAGCGGACGGGGAAGACGTCGGCCACCATCTGCGCCTCGGGGAAGCGCGCCAGCAGGTCCTCGGCGTGCAGCATCTTGCCGAGCACGGCGTAGTCCTGGATGTCGAGCGGCGTGCGGCCGATGGAGGCGATCGTGCCGCCGGTGCCGATGAACGCGACCTTGGGCTTGCTCATTCCGCGGCGGCCTTCTGCTCGATGCTGGAGAAACCGGCGATGCACTCGTCCACGGTCAGGACGTCGCCGAATTGCAGGTGGAAGGCGATGAGCGAGGCCGCGTGCTCCTCGTCCGACATGGCGGCGCAGCCGTCGCTGACCATGACGGTGCGGAAGTTCAGCATCATCGCGTCGCGCGCGCTGCTTTCGCAGCAGACGCTGGTCACGGTGCCGGTGATCAGCACCGTGTCGAAGCCGCGCGCCCGCAGGATGGAAGGCAGGTCGGAGCTGCCCTGGATGAAGGCGCTGTAGCGCTTCTTCTTCACCACCTGGTCGCCGACGCGGACATCAAGGCCGGGCCAGAGTTCGTGGCCGACCGTGCCCTCGCTCATCGCCGCGGCGCGGCGGGCCCGGGCGGCGGGGGTCGCCATCTCCTGCATCACGGACCACTCGGTCTCGCAGGAGGCGTCGAAGAGGTTCTGGATCCAGAACACCGCGCCGCCGGCCAGGCGCAGCGCGGCGCCGAGGCGGTTGATGGCGGGCACGACATGCTCGGCCATCGGGCACCAGGCATGCGCGATGTCCTGGCGCATGAAGCCGTTCTGCATGTCGATGACGACGAGGGCGGTGCGGCGCGGGTCGAGCTGTGCGAAGGGATGCGGCGTGCCGCAGCGCGCGGCGACGCGGGCCGCGATGGCGGGCGGGATGGAGAAGGCGTGCATCGTGGTGAGGCTGCTCCTGTTGCGAGGGGCGACGATGCGTTTCCGGGGTCCGGTCTGGCGCCGGCGCGTGCGGGCGGCAGGGTAGCGCGACAGGCCGGGGCTTGACCATGCCCGGCGGAAACGCCGAAGGCAGCCGCATGACCACCCCCTTCATCTACACCCTCGTCCGCGCCGCCGACTGGGCCGCGGCCGAAGCCGCCGGCGCCTACCACGGCTCCGCCGACGACCGCCGCGACGGCTTCCTGCATTTCTCCGATGCAGCCCAGGTCCGCGCCAGTGCCGCCAAGCACCGCGCCGGCGTGCCGGACCTGCTGCTCGTCGGCGTCGATCCCGCCGCACTCGGCGAAGCGCTGCGGTGGGAACCGGCGGCCGGCGGCAGGCGTCCCGGCCTCTTCCCGCATCTCTACGGCCCGCTCCCCCTCGCCGCGGTCGCCGCCGTCACCCCCCTGCCCCTGGGGCCGGACGGGCTGCACCGCTTCCCGCCGGAGATACCGTAGCCCCGTATATGGTCGGGCGCTTCACGTCGTCGGCGTGGCCACCGCCGGCGATTACGCTCCAGCCGCCCGCCGTCGCGCCCGCTCGCTCATCAGGCAGGCCCCCACCACCACGATCCCGCCGGCGATGGTCAGCGGCTCCGGCCACAGCCCCCAGACCAGCAGGTCGAGCAGCACCGCGATCGGGAAGGCGACGTAGCTGTAGGGCCCGAGCCGCGCCGCGTCGGCGCTGCGATAGGCCATCGCCGTGAACAGCGTCGCCCCGCCCGCGAAGATGCCGGCGAGGCAAAGCTGGAAGGCCCCGAGCGGATCCGGCGTCACCCAGTCCCGGACCATCAGCGGCGCGTAGAGCACCACCCCCGCGATCGACGGCCAGATCAGGATACGCGCCAGCCCCTGCTCGTGCCGAAGC
>JAIYAI010000022.1 GCA_027489135.1 Acetobacteraceae bacterium | reverse complement strand
GGTCGACTACGACCTTTCGGACGTGATGTTCATCACCACGGCGAACAGCTTGCGGATGCCGCAGCCGCTGTTGGATCGCATGGAGATCATCCGCATCCCTGGCTACACCGAGGACGAGAAGGTCGAGATCGCGCGCCGCCATCTGATCCCGAAGCAGACCGACGCGAACGGGCTGAAGCCGCTGGAGTGGTCGATCTCCGACGAGGCGCTGCGCGACCTCGTCCGCTACTACACGCGGGAGGCCGGCGTCCGCAGCCTCGAGCGCGAGATCGGCAACCTGGCGCGCAAGTGCGTCAAGGAGATCGTCTCGAAGAAGGCGAAGAAGGTCGCCATCACGATCAAGAACCTCGAGAAGTTCGCCGGCGTGCGCAAGCATCGCTATGGCGAGGCCGAGGCCGAGGACATGGTGGGCGTCGTCACCGGCCTCGCCTGGACCGAGGTCGGCGGCGAGATCCTGACGATCGAGAGCGTCATGGTGCCGGGCAAGGGCACGGTGAAGACCACCGGCAAGCTCGGCGACGTGATGCAGGAGAGCGTCAGCGCCGCGATGTCCTATGTGCGGTCGCGCGCGACCAGCTTCGGCATCAAGCCGACGCTGTTCGAGAAGCGGGACATCCACGTGCACGTGCCGGAAGGCGCGACGCCGAAGGATGGGCCCTCCGCGGGTATCGCCATGGCGACCTCGATCGTCTCCGTCCTCACCGGCATTCCGGTGCGCAAGGATGTCGCCATGACCGGCGAGATCACGCTGCGCGGCCGCGTCCTGCCGATCGGCGGGCTGAAGGAGAAGCTGCTGGCGGCGCTGCGGAGCGGCACCACCACGGTCTTCATCCCGAAGGACAACGAGAAGGACCTGGCCGAGATCCCGGACAACGTGAAGAAGGGGCTCACCATCATCCCGGTCAGCCATGTCGACGACGTCATCGCCAGGGCGCTGGCACGGCGGCCCGAGGCGATCGAGTGGGAGGAGCCGGAGGAGGCCGTTCCCGCGCGCACCAAGGACGGCGCGGAGACGGGGGCGACCCTGCCGCACTGAAGTCGACCCGCGCAGCGGATGGAACGGCGCCCCAGGCGGGCGCCGTTCGCAATTCCGGCACGGTCCTTCGTCGATTTGGCCAGTGATTCTGCCGCATTCGCCGAGTCGCAAGCCGGAAACCGGCCTGCGACCGCCACGTCCATCAAGAAAGTGGCGGATAACTGCCGCGAATCGGGTGCGGCGCGATTGACGCCCGCTTTTCCTTCTCCCTACAGTCCGGGCAGTTTGGCGCGGTTCGGAATCGTCCGGATCGCCTGGGCTTCCTCGGAAATAAGGGGGGTATTGGGGTGAACAAGCAGGATCTGGTGGCGGTCGTCGCCGAGGCGGGGGATCTTCCGAAGGCGAAGGCGGGCGATGTGCTCGACGCCGTGTTCGAGGCGATCACCAAGTCGCTGAAGAAGAAGCAGGAGGTCCGCCTGGTGGGCTTCGGCACCTTCTCGACCTCGAAGCGCAAGGCCGGCAAGGGCCGCAACCCGCGGACCGGTGAGGAGATCAAGATTCCCGCCACGACGACCGTCCGCTTCAAGGCCGGCAAGGGCCTGAAGGACGCGGTGAACTGATCGTCCCGACAGGGACGCAGGACAGGGGGCCGGTCCGCAGGGACCGGCCCCTTTTTCATGGACGCCGCGCGTGGTAGCGACTCGGCGCAGCGGTGCCACGGGCGCTTAGCTCAGCGGTAGAGCGCCTGTCTTACACACAGGATGTCGGCGGTTCGAACCCGTCAGCGCCCATGGCCCGCGTGTCCCCGACAATGCTCGAAACCCGCCGCGGCTTGCTTGACAGCGCATGGTGCGGGCCGTATCTGCCCGCACCGTTCGCGGGCGGGTGTAGCTCAGTTGGTTAGAGCGCCGGCCTGTCACGCCGGAGGTCGCGGGTTCGAGCCCCGTCACTCGCGCCACGCGACGGATGCCTGACAGACTTTGCGGCTTCATCCGCATGGGCCCCGAAAGGGGCCCTTTTCATTTCCACTGCCCGTCCCCATGTCCCGCGACTTTCCCTGCCCGAACCCCTATGGCGGACCGCGCGGGGTGGGGGTATGGTCCGCGCGCGCTGCGCTGGAGCGAGGGGCAACCCATCGGGCAGGTCCATCCGGACGGTCCGCCGCCGCCGCACGGCGCCCGAGCGGTGGCTTGGCCCCAGGGCGCAAGACATCGCCGGTCCAGGAGCGGACTGACGGTGACCGAGCACATGCTGGCCGAGTATTTCCCGATCCTCGTCTTCCTCGGCATCGCCGGCGGCATCGCCGCGGCCATGGTCGGCGGTTCCATGCTGCTGGCGCGCCAGAAGCCGAATCCGGAGAAGCTCTCGGCTTACGAATGCGGCTTCGAGCCCTTCGACGACACGCGCCGCCGCTTCGACGTCCGCTTCTACCTGGTCGCCATCCTGTTCATCATCTTCGACCTGGAAGTCGCCTTCCTGTTTCCCTGGGCGGTGACGCTCGGGGAGATCGGCTGGTTCGGCTTCCTGTCGATGATGGGCTTCCTGGCCGTGCTGACCGTGGGTTTCGTGTACGAGTGGCGCAAGGGCGCCCTCGACTGGGAATAGTGGTTTAGGACCCCAGGCGCGTCGGGTCGGCCAACGCGACCGCGCCAGGGTGCTGGAGAATGTGATGAGTGCATCGACCGAGACCGACCCAGCCAATGCGCTGGCGTGGAACCGCGAGCACCTGCCTCCCGGTGCCGCCCAGGATGCCGTCGTCAAAGGCATCACGGGCGAGATGGAGGACAAGGGCTTCGTCGTCGCCAATCTCGACAAGCTGGTGAACTGGGCCCGCACGGGCAGCCTCTGGCCGATGACCTTCGGCCTGGCCTGCTGCGCGGTGCCGATGATCCACGCCTACATGGCGCGCTACGATCTCGACCGCTTCGGCATCATCCCGCGCGGCTCGCCGCGGCAGTCCGACGTGATGATTGTCGCCGGCACGCTGACCAACAAGATGGCCCCCGCGCTGCCCAAGGTCTACGACCAG
>JAIYAI010000389.1 GCA_027489135.1 Acetobacteraceae bacterium | reverse complement strand
GCTCAGCGCGCCGCTCAAGGCCATCGTCGACGCGGTCCTCGTGGCGCTCGAAAAGACCCCGCCCGAGCTCGCCGCCGACATCGTCGACAAGGGCATCGTGCTGACCGGTGGCGGGGCGCTGCTGCACCGGCTGGACGAGGTGCTGCGCGATGCCACGGGATTGCCTGTGGTGGTGGCAGAGGATGCCCTCTCCTGCGTCGCCCTCGGCACCGGGCGGGCCCTCGAGGAGATGAAGAGGCTTCGCCAGGTCCTGTCCTCGATGTATTGATGGGGCCTGACCGGGACCCCGGGGGCCAGGGGGTCTTGTCGATGCAGGGGCAGAGGACGATCGCGTGATCCGCCTGAGCATCCCGTTGCGGATGGCGCTGTCGCGCCTGTCGCTGCCGGTGCTGATCGCCGCGGCCTTCGGCACGATGCTGCTCGGCAAGGCGGATGCCGTGCTGGCCGAGCGCGCGCGCACCGCGCTGGCCGATGTGCTGACCCCGATCTGGGCGGCGCTGCGCGAGCCCGTGGGCGCTGCCCGCGACGCCGTGCAGGCAGTCCGCCAGCTCGTCACGCTCCGCGAGGAGAATGCACGCCTCCGCGAGGAGAACGAGCGGCTCAGGCGCTGGCACGCCGCCGCCCTGGCGCTGGAGGCCGAGGTCGACATGCTCCGCCGGCAGCTTGCCTTCATCCCGGACGCGGCGCCGGCTTTCCAGACCGCCCGCGTTGTCGCCGATGGCGGCGGCACCTATGCCCGCGCCATGCTGCTGGCCGCGGGGCCGCAGCACGGCATCCGCAAGGGCCAGGTGGCGCTGGACGAGCGCGGCCTCGCCGGGCGCATCACCGAAGTCGGGCAGCGTTCCGCCCGCGTCCTGCTGGCGACCGACATGAACAGCCGTATCCCGGTCACGCTGGAGGGCAGCCGGGCGCGCGCCATCATGGTCGGCACCAACGGCGCCCGGCCCCGCCTGCAGCACTGGCCTGAGGGCGTGCTGCCGGCCGAGGGCGAACGCGTCGTCACCAGCGCCGAGGCCAACGCCTTCCCCGCCGGGCTGCCGGTGGGGGTGGTGCGCTGGTCGGCCTCCGGCGCGCCGGAGGTGGAGTTGTTCGCCCGGCTCGACCGGCTCGATGTGGTGCGGCTCTTCGACTACGGGCTGAACGGGATCCTGCCGCCCGAGACCTCGGTCCGGCGGGAGCCGGTGCGGGCGGCCGGCACTCCGGCGGCGCGGCGTACCCCGTGAAGGGGCGCCCCGCCCCGCGCACCGGGCTGCTGCGCCAGGTCGACGGCCTGGCGCGGGCCCTGGTGCCGACCGCGACGACGGCGGTGCTGCTGGTCCTCGCGCCGGTCGCCGCGGGACTGCCGGGCATGGTCCCCGCGGTGGCGCTGCCTTGCGTCTATTTCTGGTCCGTCTTCCGCCCCGCTGCCATGCCGCCGCCCGCTGCCTTCGGGCTCGGCCTGCTGACGGACCTGCTGACCGTCGGGCCCTTCGGCGCCGGGACCTTGACCCTGCTGCTGACGCATGGCGTCGCGGTACGCTGGCGCGGCTTCCTGGCGCGGCAGTCCTTCCTGCTGGTCTGGCTCGCCTTCTGCGCCTTCGCCGCGGCGGCTGCCGCGCTGGGCTGGGGGCTGCAGGCGCTGCTGGGCTGGAAGATCCCGCCGGCGGCGCCGGGGCTGACCCAGGCGGGACTCAGCATCGGGCTCTATCCGCTGATCGCGCTCGGGCTGACGGGCCTGCATCGCGCGCTGCAGCAGGCCGACGCGACATGAATTGGCGCCGCGCCTGGCCTTTCGCCGACCAGACCGGGGGCAGCAGCCTGCTCGCGCCGGCGGAGCGGCGCGGCCTGCTCGGGCTGCTGCGTCGGCGGGCGCAGACCGGCTTCTCCGGCATGCTCGGCGTCCGGCGGGAGGAGGAGCGCCGGCGCGGCATCTTCACCCGGCGCGCCATGGCCCTCGGTGGGCTGCAGGTGGCGGCACTCGGCTTCCTCGGCACGCGCTTGTGGAAGCTGCAGGCCGAGGATGGCGACCGCTACAAGACCCTGGCCGAGGAGAACCGCCTCTCCGCCCGGCTGATCCCGCCGCCGCGCGGCCGCGTGCTGGACCGCCAGGGCAAGGTGGTCGCCGGCAACCGGCTGAACTGGCGCGCCCTGCTGGTCGCGGAGCACACCCAGGACGTTTCCGCGACGCTCGAGAACTTCTCCCGCATCGTGCCGCTGGCGGACCATGAGCGTGCCCGCATCGAGCGTGAGGTGCGCCGCCGGCGCCGCTTCGTCCCGCTGATGGTGCGCGAGTTCCTGACCTGGGAGGAGATGGCGCAGATCGAGGTGAACGCCCCCGACCTGCCCGGAATCCTGATCGATGTCGGCACCACGCGCCTCTACCCCGAGGCCGAGCACATGGCGCATGTCGTGGGCTATGTGGCGCCGCCCGCCGAGCGCGACATGGATGGCGACCCGCTGCTGGAACTGCCCGGCATCCGCGTCGGGCGGCTCGGGGTGGAGAAGTTCCACGACAAGATCCTGCGCGGTCGCGCCGGCGCCGTGCAGCTCGAGGTCAATGCGGTCGGCCGGGTGATCCGGGAACTCGACCGGCGCGAGGGGCTGCAGGGGCAGGACGTGCAGATCTCGGTCGATACCGAACTGCAGAAGGCGATCCGCAACAGGATCCAGGAGGGAACGAGCGTCGTCCTGATGGACGCTCGCAACGGGGAGGTGCTGGCCATGGCCACCCAGCCCTCCTTCGATCCCAACATCTTCAATGCCGGCGTCTCCGCCCAGCAGTGGCGGCAATGGACCAGCTCGCGCTCCACGCCGCTCATCAACAAGTGCACCAACGGGCTCTACGCGCCGGGCTCGACCTTCAAGATGGTCGTGGCGCTGGCGGCGCTGGAGGCCAAGGTGACGACGCCCGGCGAGGCGGTGTACTGCCCCGGCCATCTCGACTTCGGCGACACCCGCTTCCACTGCCACAAGCGCGCCGGGCATGGCGGGCTCGCGATGCGCGGCGCCATCATGGCGAGCTGCGACATCTATTTCTACGAGATGGCCAAGCGCGTCGGCATCGACCGCATCGCCGCCATGGCGAACCGCTTCGGCCTCGGCGTCGAGCTCGACATCGAGCTGCCCGGCAGCCGCAAGGGCCTGGTGCCGACGCGGGCCTGGCGCCAGGCCCAGGGCAAGCCCTGGTCGATCGGCGACACCATCGTGCACGGTATCGGTCAGGGCTTCTACCAGCTCACGCCGCTGGCCATGGCGACCATGACGGCGCGGCTGGCGACGGGCCGGGCGGTGCAGCCGCACCTGACGCGGGCGATCGGCGGCAAGCCGGTGCGCGGCAGCCGGCCCGAGGACTGGCCCAGCCTCGGCATCCCCGAGCGCGACCTGCGGCTGATCCGGGACGCCATGTACGGCGTGGTGAACGAGGGCGGCGGCACGGCGAACAAGGCGCGCCTGCCCTCCTCGGTCGGCGCGCAGATGGCGGGCAAGACCGGCACGACCCAGGTCAAGCGCATCAGCCGCGAGCAGCGCGAGCGCGGCTTCCGGGCGGAGAACCTGCCGCGGGAGTACCGGCCGCATGCGCTGTTCGTTGCCTACGCGCCGCACGACAACCCGGTCTTCGCCGTCAGCGTGATCGTCGAGCACGGCATGAGCGGGTCCGGCACCGCGGCGCCCCTGGCGCGCGACGTGCTGGTGGAGGCCTTCACCCGCCTGCCGCGCGGCCTGCCGGCACCGATCGGGCCGCGCGTCGCGGATGCGGGGGGGACGCGGTGAGCGGCACCTATGAAAAGCGCCTGCTCACCGGGCGGGACCGCACCAACGGGCTGCTGACCAAGCTCTGGCAGATCCCCTGGTCCTTCGTCCTGCTCATCGGGCTGATCGCCGGCGTCGGCTATGTCGCTCTCTATTCGGCGGGCGGCGGGGGGCCGGAGCCCTATGCCACGAAGCATGCGGTGCGCTTCGGCTTCGGCCTTGTGATGATGCTCTGCATCGCGCTGATCGACATCAGGCTGATCGCGAAGCTTGCCTGGCTGGGATACCTCGCCGGCGTCGGGCTGCTGGTGCTGGTGCTGCTGCACGGCAATGTGGGCAAGGGCGCGCAGCGCTGGATCGATATCGGGCCGCTGCAGCTGCAGCCCTCGGAACTGATGAAGATCCTGCTGGTCCTCGCGCTCGCCGCCTGGTTCCACCGGGCGAGCTGGGAGAAGGTGGGCAACCCGCTCTTCCTGATCCCGCCGGCGATCCTGGTGCTGATCCCGGTCGCGCTGATCCTGAAGCAGCCCAACCTCGGCACGGCGCTGATCACGGCGATGATCGGCGGCGCGGTGTTCTTCGCCGCCGGGGCGAGGCTCTGGAAATTCGCCATCATCGCCGCCGGCGTCGCGGTGGCCGCCCCCATCGCCTATGACCACCTGCGCGACTACCAGAAGGCGCGCATCACCACCTTCCTCGACCCCGAGAGCGACCCGCTCGGCGCCGGCTACAACATCATCCAGTCGAAGATCGCGCTCGGCTCGGGCGGCATGTTCGGCAAGGGCTTCCTGCAGGGCACCCAGGGCCACCTGAACTTCCTGCCGGAAAAGCAGACCGACTTCATCTTCACCATGATCGCCGAGGAATTCGGCCTGGCCGGCGCGCTGGTGGTGCTGTCGCTGCTGGCGCTGGTGGTGGTGTTCTGCTTCCTCGTGGCGTTCCGCTCCAAGCATCAGTTCGGGCGGCTGGTGGCGATCGGGCTGGGGACGAATTTCTTTCTCTACGTCTTCGTCAACGTGGCGATGGTGACGGGGTCGATCCCGGTCGGCGGCGTGCCGCTCCCGCTGATCAGCCATGGCGGCTCGGCCATGCTGACCACCATGCTGGGCTTCGGGCTCTTGCTGTCCGTCTATGTGCACAGGGACGCGGAGTTCGGGGTGGCCAGGGACTGACCGCTACAGCGTGATCCCGTTTGGTGGATCGCGCGTCGGCCCTTGCAGGAGCGGATGATGCACCGCTTCGGCGATTCCGCCTCGGCGGACCAGACGCTACAGCCCCAGCCAGCGCCCCGCGGTCAGCACCGCCGCCGCCATCGCCCCGGCAGCCACGTCGTCCAGCATCACCCAGGCCGCGCCGCGCCGGCGGTCCAGCCAGCCCACCGGGCCGCGCTTGACGATGTCGAAGAGGCGAAACAGCAGGAAGGCCGCCAGCAGCCATGGCCAGGGCACGCCCGGCGGCACCGCGGCCAGCGCCACCAGCATCCCCGCCGCCTCGTCGATCACCACCCAGGAGGGGTCGTGGTCCGACCCGTTCTCCTCCTTCAGCCGCGCGATCGCCCAGGCGCCGAGGCCGATGAGCGCCGTCGCGAGCCCGAGGCAGACCACGGGCCCCGCGAAGGCCAGCGGCAGCACCACCGCCGAGCCCCAGGTGCCGGGCGCCGGCCGGATCCGACCGACCCCCCCGAGCGCCGCCACCTGCCGCGCGACCGCGAGGTTCACGGCAGCCCGCGCAGGAAGGCCTGCACGCCGGAGACCGCCTCGGGCTCGTCCAGCGTCGGCGAGTGCCCGACGCCGGGCACGGTGACCACGTCCATGTCCGGCCGCGCCGCCTGCATGGCGGAGATCGTTTCGTCCGAGAGCAGGTCGCTCTCCGCCCCATGCACCAGCAGCAGCCGGGCATGCCCGATCGCGCCGAAGGGGCCCCAGAGGTCGGAGACGGCGGAGGATTCCTTGCCGAACAGCTGCACGATGCGGGTGTCCCAGCGCGGATGCAGCCGGCCGTCCGCACCGCGGGCGAAGGTGCGCGCCGCCATGCGCCGCCAGCCGGCCTCGTCGAGGCGCATCGGCGCCATGCGGGCCTGGCAGAAGGCGACCGCCTCCTCCTCGGTGGCCAGGGCCGGGTCACGCCCGATCATGTCCTGCACCACGCCGAGGCCGCGCGGGGTCATCCGGGGCCCGATATCGTTCAGCACCACGGCGCCGAGCGCCATCGGCCGCAGCACCCCCATCACCATGCCGAGGATGCCCCCGAAGCTGGTGCCCAGCAGCACGATGCGGTCGAGATGCAAGGCGGCCAGCGTATCCATCACGTCGCGCAGCGCCGGCATCACGCCGTAGCGGGAGAGCTCCTCCGGCCGCCCGCTGAAGCCGTGCCCGGCATAGTCCAGCGCCACCACCCGCCGCGCCCCCTGTTGCCGCGCCGCCAGCGCGACGTAGTCGAGCGCGGTGCGCGAGATGCCGGGCAGGCAGAGCATCGGCATGCGTGCCGGATCGCCGGGCCAGTCCAGCGCCTGCAGCATCAGCCCGTCGCGCGCGCGGAAGCGGCGGATGGCGGCGCCGGCGATGTCGTAGTCCATCGCGCCCGCCGCGCCGGCGTCGAACCCGTCCATCAGATGCCATCCCTCAGCCAGCGCGCCATCGGATGCGGCAACGCGGCGGCGGCGGAATCGGCTGCGCGGTAGACGCCGACATTCTCGATCACGCGCTGCACGTAGTTGCGGGTCTCGGCAATGGGGCTGAGTTCCATCCAGTCCAGCATGGCGATGTCGCCGCCGCGCGGGTCGCCAAAGGTGCCGACCCAATCGGTCACGCGGCCCGGCCCGGCATTGTAGCCCGCGGCGGCCAGCGGGAGCGCGCCGCCGTAGCGGTCGATCAGCCCCGAGAGGAAGGTGGCGCCGAGCCGCATGTTGAGCGCTGGGTCCTGGGTGAGCTGCGCCGTCTGCAACCGGATGCCGAGGCGCCGAGCCACCTCCGCCCCCGTGGTCGGCAGGAGCTGCATCAGGCCCCGCGCATTGGCAGGGCTGACCGCCTGCGGGTCGAAATTGCTCTCCTGGCGGGTGATGGCGTTGACGATGGCCGGTTCCAGGATGTCGTCCGGGGTGGGGAAGGGGGTGGGCCAGCCCTCCTTCCGCGCGATTAGGCCATGGGCGCTGGCGCGCCGCACCACCCAGATCGGGTTGTCCGGCCGGCCCGTGCGCTCCGCGAGACGCGCGACCAGCAGCTTGCCCGGCGGCCCGGCGGCGAGTTCCTCGAGCCTGACGAGCAGCGACCGCGCCCGCCGGCCCTCGCCCAGCGCCGCCAACGCCAGCGAGGTGCGGGCCAACTCGTGGTTGTCGACGTCGCGGATCTGCTGCGCCGTCACCGTCGGTGGTACGGCGGCGCGCACCCGGGCGGAGATCTGCGCGCCGTCCTCCCCCAGGGCGAGGGCCGCCATCTGGCCGTAGAAGGCGAGCGGCAGGGCGGCGGCGGCGTTGTAGTGCTCCCGCGCCCGGCCGCTGGCCCCCAGCGCTGCCGCGGCGCGGCCCTGCCAGTAGAAGCTGCGGGAGCGGGTGATCAGGCTCTGGCTGTCCTCCCGCACCCGGATGAAGTGGCGCTCCGCCGCCGCCGGGTCGTTCAGCCGCCGCAGCGCGATGAAGCCGGCGAGGAACTCCGCCTCCTGGCGCGGCTCGCCCGGGCCGTGCTGCCCGTGCTCGGCGGCGGTGCGGTAGGCGAGGCGCGGCTCGTTCAGCCGCACGAGCTTGCGGGTGAGCACCTGGCGCTCAGTCCAGATGGTCCGTGCCACCTCCGGTGTCAGGTCCTTCTGGAGGGCCGCGCCGGCGGCCCAGGCCTCGGCGGCCTCGGCATCGCGCTCGCGCCGGCGGAGCCAGCGGGCCCGCTCGTAGGACAGGCCGAGATCGCCGCGCGCGGCCGCGGCGGCGGTATCGGCATCCGCGGCATCGGAGGCGTAGGCGAGGCGCGCAGCGGCGATGGCCTGCTTCGCCGGCGGCAGCAGCGGCACGAGGCGCGCCGGATTGCCCTGCCGCAGCAGCGCGGTGCGGTCGAAGCGGTGCCAATGGTCCTCCGCCGTCAGCAGCGGCGCGTTGCGGTCGAGATAGCCGGGCTCGGCGGCGGCATCCCCCGGCGCGCCGGTCCAGCCGCGGCGGATGACGATGATGGCCTCCGGCCCGCGGCCAAGGCGCCCCAGCACGTCGGCGAGGCGCTGGTGGCCATCCAGGCTGCGCGCGGGCTGCACGGCGAACCACTGCTCCGCCACCCGGTCGTCGGGATCGGTCGCCAGCGCTTCCTCGGCCCGGCGGGCGAGGGTGTCCTGACCGGGCCAGTCCGGGTTGGCCAGGGTGAAGGCCACGATCTCCGCTGCGGTGGCGCCGGAGGCGCGGGCCGAGACGCGCAGCCAGGCGACGTAGCGGGCGATCAGCGGGTCGGCGCCGGCGGCGGCGGCCATCGCCTCGGGCCAGCGCCTGGCATCGGCCAGCGCCAGGGCCTGGCGCGCGGGGGAGCCGGTGGCGGGCTCGGCGGCGGGGCGCGGCGGGCGGTTGCCCTGGCTCGTCCCCTGGGCCTGGGCGGGCACGGCGGGGGCTGTCGCCGCGGCGAGGGTGACCAGGGTCAGAACGTGGCGACGACGATACGGCATGGGCCGCTTCTACCCGATGCCCGGGGCGCCTGTCTCGCGCGCGGCTCGCGAGGCCGCGTGCCCGGCGGCCCTTGCGGGTGCGACGCGCGTTGCGTAGCCGCATCGTGATGCATCGGATCGAAGCATGGCGGGCGGCGGCGCTGGCGGGGCTCGCCCTGCTCGGCGGCTGCGCATCGGAGCGCGGCGTCGCCGAGCTTCTGCGGCCCGAGGCCGACCGCTTCTGTGCCCCCCATGCCGCCCCGCACCGGGAGGCGCTGCGCGTCGCCCCGCCGCTGTCGCGCGCGGCGCTGGTCGCCGCCATCGAGGAACTCGGCCCGCAAGGCTTCTCCCGCCCCGGGGTCGAGATCGCCGATTCGATCGGCGCGCTCGAGGAGTTGCGGGCCCTCGGTGCGCTGCAGGTGCGGGGGCCGGCGCGCGGCATGGCCGACGAGCTTCGCCGCCTCAGGCTGCGCCAGGCCATCACGGAGCGGATCATGGCGGCGATGCTCGACGCCTCCGCCGTGGTCGGGGAACTCGACTGCGAGGGCGAGCGGGGCGACCAGCTCGAGACCGTGCTCACGGGGATCGAGACGCGGCGGACGCGGCGGCTGACCATCGCGGGCATCCTGCTCGGCGCGCTGACCGCGGGGGCGAGCGGCGGGCTCGGCCTCGGCGCGTCCTCCGCTGCCGGGAACATCGCCGGCATCATCGGCGGCGGCGCCGGCGGGTTGCTGGGCTTCGCACAGCTCGGCCGCGGGGAATTCGGCACGCTGCTGACCGAGCGCAACCTGCTGGGCGAGGTCTGGGAGGGGCCGGCCGAGCCCAGGCTCTTCCCGCCCTCGGTCTGGAACTACCTGGTGCGGCACCGCACCGGCCCGGTCGGCAGCCAGGCCGGCACGGTGCGGGAAGGGCTGATCGCCGCCTTCCGCGCCGGCGACCGCTTCGGCCCGCCCGGATCGGAGGAGGAGCGGGACCGCATCGCGCTGATCTTCGGCGCCGGCGGACGCTATACCGTGACGGACCTGGAGGTGCGGGAATCCTGCCTGGAACTGGTGCAGGCCGGGGTGGCGCTGATGAGCCGCGACCTCCGGCTGCTGCTGGCCGATCTTCAGGCGGGCGCGCTTGCCGCAGCCCGGGCGCGGCCCTAATTCCGCCGATCCCCGGAGCGGCGCTGGGCCGGCGACCGGGGGATATCCAGACAAGACCGCCCAGCCACGCTCAACGGAGGACGCACATGTTCCAGGGTTCGATGGTCGCGCTGATCACGCCCATGAAGAAGGACGGTGCGCTCGACGAGAAGGCCTTCATGGACCTGGTGGAGTGGCAGATCGCCGAGGGCACCGAGGGGCTGATCCCCGTCGGCACCACGGGCGAGAGCCCGACCCTGAGCCATGAGGAGCACAAGCGCGTCGTCGAGATGTGCATCGAGGCCGCGAAGAAGCGCGTCCCCGTCATCGCCGGCGCCGGCAGCAACTCGACGGCGGAGGCGATCGACTTCGCCATGCACGCGAAGAAGGCCGGGGCGGACGCGACGCTGGTGGTGACGCCCTACTACAACAAGCCGACGCAGGAGGGGATGTTCCTGCACTTCACGGCCATCGCCGACGCCGTCGATCTGCCGATGTTCCTCTACAACATCCCCGGCCGCAGCGTGATCGACATGACGCCGGAGACGATGGGGCGGCTGGCCAAGCACAAGAACATCGTCGGCGTGAAGGACGCGACGGCGAACCTGGCGCGCCCGCTGCACACGGCGGCCCATTGCGGCGACGACTTCATCCAGCTTTCGGGTGAGGACCACACCGCGCTGGCCTTCAACGCCGCGGGCGGCGTCGGCTGCATCAGCGTCACCGCCAATGTCGCGCCGCGCCTCTGCGCCGAGATGCACAAGGCCTGGCGCGAGGGGCGCATCCGCGAGGCGCAGGCGATCCAGACGCGCCTGACGCCGCTGCACGATGCCCTGTTCTCCGAGACCTCGCCGGGCCCGGTTAAGTATGCGGCGAGCCTGCTCGGCCGCGGCACGGATCATTGCCGCCTGCCGCTGGCGCCGACGCAGGATGCGACGAAGCAGCGGGTGAAGGCGGCGATGGTGTCGGCGGGGCTGCTGAACTAGCGACACCATACGACCCAGGGGGGGGCTGGCGGAGGAGAATGGGAGTCGAACCCACCTAGGACCGTCCGACGGCCCCAACCGGATTTGAAGTCCGGCCGCCCCACCGGGAACGAATCCCCTCCGCGGCGACCCCATATCTAGGCGGCGACCCGTGCCCCGGCCAGGGGAGCGGGTCATCGCCCCGTCAGGACAGGAACCATGTCGAACCCGCCGCGCAAGAAGGCGATGATCAGCCATGGCGTGGCCTCCTCCAACCGCCGCGCCCGCTACGACTACAAGATCGGCGAGACCTTCGAGGCCGGGCTGATGCTCGTCGGGCCCGAGGTGAAGTCGTTGCGCGCCGGCCGCGCCACCCTGTCCGAATCCTGGGCCGGGGAGCGCGATGGCGAACTCTGGCTGTTCAACTGCACCATCCCCGAATGGCAGGCCGGCAGCTTCATGGCGAAGTTCGAGCCGCGCCGGCCGCGCAAGCTGCTGCTGCACCGGAAGCAGGTGCAGGAGCTGATCGGCGCGATCACGCGCGAGGGCTCGACCCTCGTGCCGATCCAGATCCACTTCAACGAGCGCGGCGTGGCCAAGGTCCTGCTCGGTCTCGCCGAGGGCAAGAAGCAGCACGACAAGCGCGCGACCATCGCCGACCGCGACTGGAAGCGGGACAAGGCGCGGCTGATGAAGGAAGGCGGGCGCGGCGGATAGCTACCCGCCGTTCACGCGCCGCCCGATCTCCTGCGCGACACGCGCCTGCTCTGCGACGAACGCGGCGAAGGGTGCCGGCGGCATCGCTACCCCTTCCAGGCCGAGCCCGTCGAACTGCCGCGCCACCTCCGGCTCCGCCACCGCCGCGGCCACCGCCGCATGAACCTGCGCGACGATGGCGGCCGGGACGCCGGCCGGCATCCAGAGGCCGAACCAGTTCACCACCTCGAAGCCCGGCACGCCGGCCTCGATCATCGTGGGCACCTCCGGCAGGCCCTTCCAGCGCCGCGCGCCGGTGATGGCCAGCGCGCGGAGGCGTCCGGACTGGACATGCTCCACCGCGATCTGCGTGCCGACGAAGAAGAGATCGACGCGGCCGGCCAGCAGGTCCGTCATCCCCTCCGCCACGCCGCGATAGGGGACGGAGAGGATGTCCGTGCCCGTCATGCCCTTCAGCATCTCGGCCGGGATGTGGCTGGCCGTGCCGTTGCCGGCATTCACGTAGGTCAATGCGCCGGGCCGCGCCCGGGCCAGCGCGACCAGCTCCGCCACGTTGCGCGCCGGCAGGTCTGGCCGCACCACCAGCGCCTGGCCGAAATTCTGCGCGGCCAGCGTGACATGCGCGAAGTCGCGCACCGGGTCGTAGCTGACATTGGCGTTGAAGGGCGGGATGTTGACGTGTGACGCCGTGGTGAAGAGCCACGTGTACCCATCCGCCGGCTGCCGCGCGACATGGGCCGTGCCGACCAGCCCGCCGCCGCCGGCGCGGTTCTCGGCGATGATGGGCTGGCCCAGCCGCGCGCTCAGCCCCGGCAGGATCGCCCGCAGGATCAGGTCCGGCGGTCCGCCGGGCGGGGAGGGGACCACCACCCGGATCGGCCGCGTCGGCCAGGACTGCGCCCGCGCCGACCCCGCGGCGCCGAGCGCGCCGAGGCCGAGCAGCGCCGCGCGGCGGGTCGCGCGCATCATCCGAGCCGCACCGGCGCCTGGGCGGCCGCCGAGGCGAGGATCGCCTCCAGCAGCGCCACGTTGTGCACGGCGTCGCCGTCCGGCAGGGCCAGCGGCCGGCGGGCCAGCGCGGCCTCCCCGAAATGGATCAGTTCGGCGCGCTCCGTGCTGGTTTTCGGGAAGCTGATCACCTCCGGCCGTGCCGTCTTCGTGACGTCGGCGGGATCGATCAGGCAGAGCCGCAGGTCCCAGGTCGTCAGGTGCTCGACATCGCCGACCTCGGCCCAGCCCTTCGAGCCGAAGACCTGCAGCCGCCAGGTCTCGGCGGTGGCGATGACGGTGCCGACATAGCCCGTCGCGCCGCTGCGGAAGCGCAGCAGCATCGAGGTCGTGTCGTCCATGCCGAAATCCTGGACCAGGCGGTGGCTCTGCGCCGTCACCTGCTCGACCGGCCCGGCGAGGGAGAGCATGGCGTCCACCACATGCACGCCGCGCCCGGTCATGCCGCCGGCGGGGCCCTCGTTCCGGTCGTGCCGCCAATGGCCTTCGGGGAAGCGGTAGGCGGAGGGGCCGCAGAAATTGCCCTCCATGTGCAGCAGCTTGCCGAGCGTGCCGTCGGCCAGCTTGTCCCGGATCATCTGCAGGGCGGGCTGGAAGCGCCAATTGTACCCGACCGCAAGCGTCACCCCGGCTTCGGCACAGGCCTGCGCTGCACGGCGGGCGGCGGCGGCGCT
>JAIYAI010000775.1 GCA_027489135.1 Acetobacteraceae bacterium | reverse complement strand
GGCGCTGCTCGGAGCGGAAGCCCTGCCGCGCGGAGGCACGGTGCGGGTCTCGGGGCACTCGCAGCGCGGGTTCAGCGTGCTGCCGGAGGGGCGCAGCGCGGCATGGCCGCCGCCGCTGCTGCGCGCGCTGGCGGGCAACGACCCGGCCGCGCTGCTCGAGGAGGGGGGGCCGCGACAGATGCTCGCGCCGCTGGTCGTGATGCTGGCGGCTGAGGCCGGCTGGAGCGCTTCCCTCGCGCTCGGCGGCCCAGGGACCGAGGGGGCGGCGCCCCTGATGCTGGCGCCGGCCGACTGACGCGGACCGATCCGCTGCGAACGCCGCGCCACTTTACGCTTTCTTCGGGCGTCCCGCGCATCCTGCCCCCGACCATCCCGACCGGGGGCTGCCATGGACGATCTTCTCGCCGATTTCCTGACGGAGACCCAGGAGGGATTGCTCTCCCTCGACGCCGCACTGGTGCGGCTCGAGCGTGCGCCGGGCGATACGGCGACGCTGGGGGAGGTGTTCCGCGTCGTCCACACGATCAAGGGGACCTGTGGCTTCCTCGGTCTCGCGAGGCTCGAGGCCGTGGCGCATGCCGGGGAGAACCTGCTCGGCCGTTGGCGGGACGGCAGCCTGCCGGTCACGCCAGACGGCATCACCTGCATCCTCCGGACCATCGACGCCATCCGCGCCATTGTCGCGGGGCTGGAGCGCACCGGCGCCGAGCCTGAGGGCGACGACAGGGCCCTCATCGCGGGGCTCGATGCCGCCGCGGCCGGGAAGGCACCGGAACCGGAGCACGCGGCGACCCGCCTGGCGGTCGCGCCAGCCCCCTCCACCGAAGCTCCGGCCACGGCGGTCGAGGCTGCGGCGCCGGCCGAGGCGCCCGCTGGCGTGGCGCCGCAGACCATCCGCGTCACGGTGGAGGTGCTGGAAGACCTGATGACCCTGGTCTCGGAACTCGTGCTGACTCGCAACCAGTTGCTCCAGCTGTCGCGCCGCGGCGGCGACCCGGCCTTCACCGCGCCGCTGCAGCGCCTGAGCCAGATCACCTCCGAGCTGCAGGAGGGCGTGATGAAGACCCGCATGCAGCCGATCGGCAATGCCTGGGCGAAGCTACCGCGCCTGGTCCGCGACCTCGGCGTGGAACTCGGCAAGAAGATCGACCTCGTCATGCGCGGTGCCGAGACCGAACTCGACCGCCAGGTGCTGGAGCTGATCCGCGACCCGCTGACCCACATGGTGCGCAACAGCGCCGACCATGGGCTGGAGACGCCGGAGATACGACGCGCCGCCGGCAAGCCGGAGACCGGGCGGATCACGCTGAACGCCTTCCACCAGGGCGGGCACATCGTGATCGAGATCGGCGATGATGGGCGCGGTCTCGACGTCGAGCGCATTCGCCAGAAGGTGTTGGCCCAGCGCCTGGCGACGGAAGCCGAACTGGCGGCGATGGGGGAGCGCGAGCTTCTCCGCTTCATCTTCCGCCCCGGCTTCTCCACTGCCGCGGCGGTCACCGCCGTTTCCGGCCGTGGCGTCGGGATGGACGTGGTGAAGACCAACATGGAACGCATCGGCGGCATGATCGAGGTCGCCTCCGCCCTGGGCCGGGGCGCGACCTTCACCGTGAAGATCCCGCTGACGCTCGCCATCGTCTCCGCCCTGATCGTCGAATCGGGGACTGAGCGCTTCGCGATCCCGCAGATCGGCGTCGTGGAACTGGTGCGTCTCGGCAACCGCGCGCAGGGCGAGAACGGCCCGCGCATCGAGCACATCAAGGACGCCCCGGTGCTGCGGCTGCGCGACCGGCTGCTGCCACTCGTGGGCCTCAACCGTCTGCTCGCGCTCGAGGGGGAGGCGACGGAGGAGGGTTTCGTCGTCGTGAGCCAGGTCGGCGCGCAGCTCTTCGGGCTCATCGTCGACCGGGTCTTCGACACGGAGGAGATCGTGGTGAAGCCTGTGGCGCCGATCCTGCGTCACCTCACCCTCTTCTCGGGCAACACGATCCTCGGCGACGGCAGCGTCATCATGATCCTGGACCTCAACGGCATCGCCCGCGCGGCGGGTCTCGGCACGGAGGGCGCCGAGGAGGCGTCGCCGCGCGACGCCAGCCCCGCCTGGGCACAGGCCGGGACCGACCCCGGTTCCCGCACGGCGCTGCTGCTGTTCCGGGCCGGCGACGCGACGCCGAAGGCGGTGCCGCTCGGCCTCGTCGCGCGCATCGAGACCGTTGAACGGGAGCGGATCGAGACCGCCGGCGGGCGTCCGCTGGTGCAGTATCGCGGGCGCCTGATGCCGCTGGTGCCGCTCGATCCGGGCTGGGACCTGTCGGTCGCACCTGCGCAGCAGCCCGTGCTCGTGTTCGGGGAGGATGAGCGCGGCCTCGGCCTGGTCGTCGACGAGATCCTGGACGTCGCGGACGAGGCGCTGTCGGTCGGTCCCGCCGGGGCGCGGCCGGGCTTCCTGGGCAGTGCCGTGCTGTCCGGCAAGGTGACGGAAGTGATCGACACCGCCTGGTGGCTTGCCCAGGCGGGGCAGGACTGGTTCGGCGCCGACGCGTCCGGAGCGCGTGCTGCGGGCGGGGCGAGCGCGCGCATCCTGGTGGTCGAGGACAGCGCCTTCTTTCGCAACCTGGTGGTTCCGGCGTTGGGGGCGGCCGGCTACGCCGTCTCGGCCGTCCCCTCGGCCGAGGCTGCCCTGGCCTTGCGCGAGGCCGGTGCGATGTTCGAGGCCGTGGTCTCCGATATTGCCATGCCCGGTATGGACGGCCTCGCCTTTGCGCGTGAGGTGCGTGCCGGCGGGCCCTGGCGCGACCTGCCGCTGCTGGCGTTGAGCGGCAACGCGGCGCCTGAGGACGTACTGCGCGGCCGCGATGCGGGCTTCTCCGACTACGTGGCGAAGTACGATCGTGATGCGCTGCTGCGCAGTATTGCGCTCTGCCTGACGCAGCCGCTGGCGGAGGCTGCGTGATGGGGGCACGGACGATGCAGCGGCAAGACACTCTGGCAACGCTCGCGCCCGGCAGGGTCGTCGCGACGGAGGCCTCCGCGGCCGAGGTCTACCTTACCTTGACGGTAGCCGACACGCTCTGCGGCGTACCCGTCCTGGCAGTGCGGGACGTGCTGACGGCACAGGCCATCACGCGCATCCCGCTGGCGCCGCCGGAGGTTGCCGGAAGCCTCAACCTGCGCGGCAGGATCGTGACGGCGGTCCACCTGCGCAGTCGGCTCGGCCTCGCCCCGCGCCCGGCCGCGGAAGCCGGCATGAACGTCGTGGTCGAGCGCGAGGGCGAACTCTACAGCCTGCTGGTCGACGCGGTGGGGGATGTGGTGCCGCTGCCGCCCGAAGGCCGCGCCGCGAAGCCCCCGACCCTCGACCCCCTGTGGCGCGAGGTCGCGGCCGATGTGCACCGGCTGGAGGACCGCCTGGTGATCCTGCTCGATGTCGAGCGTGCGCTGGCGATCGGCGCATGAGTGCGACCACGCCGCTGCGAGGCCAATGCCTTGTCGTCGACGACAGCCGCGTGGTGCGCCGTGCCGCACGCCGCATGCTCGAAGCGCACGGCTTCGGGGTGACGGAGGCCGAGGACGGCCAGCAGGCGCTCGAGGCCTGCCGCGCCGCACTGCCGGACCTCGTGCTGCTGGACTGGAACATGCCGGTGCTGGACGGGCCGGGCTTCCTGCGCGCTGCGCGGGCCGAGTTCGGACCGGACCGGCCGGTGATCGTGCTGTGCACCACCGAGGCCGCGCTCGAACGCATCCTGGAGGCGCTGGAGGCCGGGGCGCAGGAATACGTGATGAAGCCCTTCGACGAGACGATCCTGCAGGACAAGCTCATGCAGGTTGGCCTGCTGCCGCAGGAGACGGCGTGAGTATGGCGCAGCTGTCCGGGGCGGCGGGAGCACCGGTGCGCGTGCTGGTCTGCGACGACAGCGCGACCGTGCGCGCGGCGCTGGCTGGCCTGATCGGCGCGGCGGGGGATTGCGCGGTCGTCGGCGCCGCGGGCGACGGGCGGCAGGCGCTTGCGCGGATCGCCGCACTACCCGGGGCGGAGCGGCCGGAGGTGGTGCTGCTCGATCTCGAGATGCCGGTGATGGACGGCATGACGACCTTGCCGCACCTGATGGCGTTGCCGGCGCCGCGGCCGGCGGTGATCGTGGCCAGCGCGCTAACCCAGCGCGGCGCCGCCGTGGCCATGGCGGCGCTGCGGGCCGGGGCCGTCGACTACGTGCCGAAACCCTCGGCAGCGGGCGGTGGGCTGCGCGACCCAGCCTTCCGCGCGGAACTGCTCGCCAAGATCCGAGGTTGGGGCAGGATGGCGCGTGGCCGCGGCGCCGGGTCGGCGCCGACCGCCATGCCGGCCCCGGCCGCAACCCTCATGCGCATGGGTGTGCCGCGGGTTGTGGCGATCGGTACCTCGACCGGGGGGCCACAGGCGCTGTCGGCGCTGATACGCGGCCTCGGCCAGACCGAGGCGGCCACGGTGCCCTTCCTCGTGGTGCAGCACATGCCGCGGGGCTTCACCGCCATGCTCGCCGATCATCTCGGGCGCCTCGGCGGTCCCCCCTGCGCGGAGGCAAGGGACGGGGAGGTGCTGCGCCCTGGCCGCATCTATGTTGCGCCCGGCGACCGTCACCTGCTGGTCGAGGCGGGGCCGGACAAGGTGCTGCTCACCCGCCTATCGGACGGGCCGCCGGAAAACTTCTGCCGTCCGGCAGTCGATCCGCTGCTGCGCAGCCTCGCGGCACCGGGGATCGGCCCGGTGCTGGCAGTGATCATGACCGGCATGGGGCATGACGGTCTTGCCGGGTGCCGCGCCATCCTGGGCGCCGGTGGCGCCGTCCTCGCGCAGGACGAGGCAAGCTCCGTGGTCTGGGGCATGCCGGGCGCAATCGCGCGGGCGGGCCTGGCGTCTGCGTTGCTGCCGCCGGCAGGCCTGGCCGCGGAGATCCGGGCGGCCCTGCGTCCCGTTGCCGGGGCAGGGCGCGCCGCATGACGCCACAGGCCTTCGACCTCGTCGCCCGTCTGGTGAAGGCGCGCTCCGGCCTCGTGCTGACACCGGACAAGCTCTACATGCTCGAGACTCGGCTGGGGCCCGTGATGCGGCGCCTCGGCATTGCCTCGCTCGACGCGCTCGCGCAGCGCCTGGGCCGCGGCGCGGCTGAGGAGACGCTTGCCGCCGCGGTGACGGAGGCGCTCACCACCAATGAGACGTCCTTCTTCCGGGACGGCACGCCCTTCGAGCATCTGCGCAAGGCGCTACCGCGGCTCGCCGCGACGCGACCGCCCGGGGCATCCATTCGCGTCTGGTCGGCGGCATGCTCGACAGGGCAAGAGGCCTATTCC
>JAIYAI010000132.1 GCA_027489135.1 Acetobacteraceae bacterium | reverse complement strand
CGCCCTCCGAGTTCTACTACGACGGCAGCCGCATGGTCGCCTTCGCCCCGCAGGAGGGTCTGGCCGCGGTCGCCGACGCGCCACCGACCATCGACGCCATGCTGAAGGCCGCCTTCGACCGCGCCGCGATTTACTTCCCCTTCACCGACCTGATCGTCAGCGACCCCTGCAAGGACCTGACCGAGGGGCTCGCCATCGCCTTCGTGGTCGGGCAGTCGAAGGTGATCGGCGGCACGACGACGGACGTCATCGCCATCGCCAACCGCAGCGTGCAGGGGCAGCTCTGGATCGGGGCGGAGGACCGGTTGCCGCGACTGTTCCGGGCGACCTATTTCGACGACCCGGCGGTGTTCCGCCATGCCGTGGCCTTCAGCGACTGGAACCTCGCGCCCACGGTGCCGGCGGATGCCTTCGCCTCGGCCGCCGCGGCGCAGGCCAACCCGATGCCCTTCGCCAGGCCCGACGCGCCGACCCGCGCGCCGGGCGCGCCCCCGGCGCCACGTCCCTCCGCCCCCACCCCCGCGCCGTCGCGCTGACGAGGAGCCGGACCATGCGCAGCATCATCCTCCCCGCCGCCCTGGCCGCGGCCTGCCTGCTGGCCGCCACCCCCGCCGAGGCCTGGTACCGTGGCAATGCCTGGGGCGGGCACACTACCGGCGGCGGCGGGTCCTGGAGCCATGAGGGCTTCCGCGGCGGCACCGCCTCCGGCGGCGACGGGTCCTGGAGTGCGACGGGCGCACGCGGCAGCACCGCCTCCGGCGGCGATGGATCCTGGAGCGCGCAAGGCTATCGCGGCGGCTCGGCCTCGGGCGGCGACGGCCATTGGGGCGCCACGGGCTGGCGCGGCGGCACCGCCTCCGGCGGGGACGGGTCCTGGCAGGCGCATGGCGCCTATGGCGGCTCGGCCTCCGGCGGCGATGGGTCCTGGAGCGCAACGGGCCGCTACGGCAACACCGCCTATGGCGGCTACAACAGCGCCTATGGCTACCACGGAACCTATCCCTATTACGGCGGCTACCACCCGCCGGTCGTGGTGAACAACACCGCGGCGGGCTGCTTCAACTGCGGCGGCTGGGCCGCGGGCGCGGCCGTGGCGGGTGCCGCGGTGGGTGTCGCGGCCGGTGCGGCCGTGGGCGCCGCCGCCGCCGCGCCGCCGCCGGTTGCCTATGCACCCCCGCCCCCGCCGCCACCGGCGCCGGGCTATGCGGTGGTCGGCGCGGTGGTGCCGGTGCTGCCGGGTGGATGCGCCTGGCGGCCGGTAGTGCGGGTGTACCAGTGCGGGCCGGAGTTCCTGGCGCCGCAATACGGGGCGAACGGGGTGTACTACCGGGTGGTGCCGCCGCCGTGACCGCGGGGGGCTTCGCGCCCCCCTACCGGTACCAGCGGGTCGGCAGCCACATCACGAGCTCCGGCACATAGGTGCAGAGCAGCAGCACGCCGACCAGCGGGATCATGAAGGGCGCGACGCCGCGCGCCGCGTCCTCGAAGCTGATGCCGCCCACCCGGGCCAGGATGAACAGCACGATCCCCACGGGGGGCGTCAGCAGCCCGATGCACAGGTTCAGCACCATGATCAGGCCGAAATGGACGGGATCGACGCCGATCGCTTCCATCACCGGCAGCATGATCGGCGTCAGGATCAGGATCGCCGGCAGGGGCTCGATGGCGAGGCCCACCACCAGCAGGAAGACGTTGGCGATCAGCAGGATCGCCCATTTCTGCTCGGTGATCGCCAGCACCCAGCCCACCACCTGCTCCGAGACACGCGTCGTCGTCAGCAGCCAGCCGAAGATCTCGCTGCCCGCGACGATCAGCAGGATGGTCGCGGTGACCTCGACGCATTCGAAGCTGACCTTCGCGATCGCCTTCAGCCCGAGCGTCCGGTAGACGATCACGCCGAGGAACAGCGCATAGGCGACCGCCGCGATCGCGCCCTCGGTCGGGGTGAAGGCGCCGGCGCGCATGCCGCCGATGATGATCACCGGCGTCAGCAGCGGCAGGATCCCGCGCGCCAGCGTCCGGCCCAACTCGTGCAGGCGGAACTTCGCATCCGTGCCGTAGCCGCGCACCCGAGCATAGTACCAGACCATGCCCATCAGGCAGGACGCGACCAGCAGCCCCGGGACGATGCCGGCCGCGAACAACTGCCCGATCGAGGCATTGGCCGAGACGCCGTAGATCACCAGCGGCAGCGACGGCGGCAGCAGCGGCCCCAGCATCGAGGAGGCGGCGGTGATGCCGACGGCGAATTTCGGGTCGTAGCCGTGGCTCTTCATCGCCCGGACCTCGATGGTGCCGAGGCCCGCGGCATCGCCCACCGCCGTGCCCGACATGCCCGCGAAGACGACGGAGCCGACGACGTTCACCTGCGCGAGTCCGCCGCGCATCCAGCCCGCCGCGGCGACGGCGAAGTCGTAGATGCGCTCCGTGATGCCGGAGGTGTTCATCAGCATGCCGGCCAGGATGAAGAAGGGCACGCAGAGCAGCGGGAAGCTGTCGACGCCGCCCACCATGCGGTGGACGATGGCGACCAGCGGGATCGATCCGTCGATCAGCGCGAAGAGGATCGACGCACCGGCGAGCGAGACGGCGACGGGGACACCCAGCGCGAGCAGGCCGAAGAAGCCCAGCAGCAGGATCGCCGCGGTCACGCGAGGACATCCTGGTGCGACGGCGCATCGCCATGGCGCCAGCGGCGCCAGACCCACATCGCCTCGCGGATCGTCATCGCCACGAAGCCGGCGAAGACGGGCCAGTAGACCCAGGCGAGGGACGCATCGAGGCTGTCCATCGGCATCACGCCCATCTTGTCGGCGAGGTCGAAGCTGATGAAGGCGCCGAAGCCCCAGAAGCCGAGGCGGCAAGCATCCTGGAAGGCGAAGAGCATCTTGCGGGGCGTGGGCGGCAGCGCCTGCTCCAGCGCCTCCACCCGGATATGGGTCCCCCGCTTCACCGCGCCGGCGGAGCCGATGAAGACCAGGACGATGAGGAGGTAGCGTGCCACCTCCTCGGTCCAGGCGACGCTGTCGTTCAGCGCGTACCGGGAGAAGAACTGGGTGAAGACCAGCGCGGCGAGCACCCAGAGCAGCACGAGGCCCGCCCAGTCCTCCGGCATGTGGCCGCGCCAGGAGAAGCGGCGGAGGTCGTCGGCGTAGCCGGCCTCCTCGGCCTCGGCGATGCCCTCGATCAGCTTGTCCAAGACCGCTCCCCCATCGCGCCGTGATTCGCGGATAGCAGGGCCGTGAAGGCGGTCAACCGCGCGGATGGAGAAGCCGTAACCCGCGTCAGCCGGGCCGGTGCAGCCCCGCGGCGACGGCGCCCTGCACGGCCATGGTCACCAGCAATTCGAGGGTCGGCGCCGCCACCCCGGCTTCCCGCGCGAGGCGCAGCGGCGCCAGGAAGAGGCTCTCGATCTCCATCGCACGCCCCGCCTCCAGGTCCTGCAGGATGGAGGGCTTGTGGGCCAGGCTGGCGGAGAGGTTCAGCCGGTCCGCGGGATCGCCCGGAATGGCGCGGCCATAGGCGGCGGCGACCGCGATGCCCTCATGCACCGCGCGCAGGCTGGCGGCGCGGATCAGCGGATCGGCGAAGGTCGCCAGCATGTGCTGCCGGGTCAGCATGCAGGCCGGGCCGACCGAGAGGTTGTTCAGCAGCTTGGCCCAGACATCGGTGCGGATGTCGGGGGAAACGCTGCACGGCATGCCGCCGGCCTTGAAGGCGCTGGCGAGGGCAACCGCGCGGTCGCTGCGCGTGCCGTCCGGCTCGCCGAGCAGCAGCTTCGAGGTGGCGGAGGTGACGTGCACCACGCCGGGGTCCACGACATGGCTGGCGGAGTAGATAACGCCGCCGAGGGTGCGGTCCACGCCGACGGCGGCGCGCACCGCATCGCCGGGGTCGGCCTCGGGCACGCGGCAGCCCTCCTGCGGGCCGCCGTGCCGGTCGAAATACCACCAGGGGATGCCGTTCACGACGAAGGCGACCGCCGTGTCGGGGCGCAGCAGCGGCCCGATGCCGGCGGCGACGGCCGGCAGCGCCGGCACCTTCGTCGTCACCACCACCGCATGCTGCGGGCCGAGCTCCTCGGCCCGCTCGGCGGCGCGTGGACGGCAGTGGATGTCGCCATCGGCGACGCGGACCTGCAGGCCCCGCTCGCGGATCGCGGCGAGCGTCGCCCCGCGCGCGACGACCGAGACCTCGGCCCCGCCCTTCGCCAGGCGGGCCGCGAGATGCCCGCCGATGGCGCCGGGACCGTAGACGCAGATCCGCATGTCGCGGCTAGCGCTTGATGCCGGACAGCGCGCTCTGGATGCCGGCCTGCGCCCAGGGGCCCCAGGGCATGGTGAAGAACTTGAATCCCTTGTCGACGAAGAAATTCGCCTCCATCCCGGGCGGAATGAAGTACATCCCCGCGGTCTTGCCATGCTTCGCCGCGGCGGCCGCGATCTTGTCCAGCGCGCGCTGGTAGGTGTCGCAGGCGTAGTCGAGCGGCACGCCGAGCTCGATCGAAAGGTCCGACGGCCCGATCAGCAGCACGTCGACGCCCGGTGTCGCGGCGATGGCGTCGAGATTCTCCATCGCCTGGTTGGTCTCGATCATCGGCACGATGAGGAGTTCCTCGTTCACCGCATCCATGTAGGCGCGGTAGGATGGGAACTCGCCCCATTCGCCGCGCACGCCGGCATTGCTGCGGTTGCCGGCCGGGTAGTAGCGGCAGGCGCGCACGGCGGCCTCGGCCTCGGCACGGGTGTTCACCATGGGCACGATGACGCCGCGCGCCCCGGCATCCAGCGCGAAGCAGATCTGGTAGGCCTCGTTGGCGGCGACGCGGACGATCGGCGCGGTCTTCTTGCCCTTCATCGCCGCGATCGGCGCGCCCATCTGCTTCAGCTCGAAGGCCGAGTGCTGGGTGTCGAAGAGCAGGAAGTCGAAGCCGGCGTCGGAGAGCAGCGCGACGTCGACGGCCGGCGACCCGGCGGTGCCGACGACGGTGCGGCCCGCCTTTATGGCGTCCTTGATGGCGTTCATGGGGTTCAGTTTCCTCCGTTATCGCGCGGCGCCAGCGTGGCGGCGCCGCAGTATCGCATATCGGCGCGGCGCGGCTAATCCGGCGCCCAGCACCCCGCCGCCTGCGCCGCCTGGGAAGCCAATGCCACCATCAGCCCGAGCGTCGGCGCCGGCACGCCAGCGGTCTCGGCCAGCGCCAGCGGCGCGCGCCAGAGGCTCTCCACCTCCATCGGCCGCCCCGCCTCCAGGTCCTGCAGGATGGAGGGCTTGTGCCGCAGCGCCGCCGAGCGTGCCGCACGCGCCTTGACCGTGCCGCCGAGGTCGAAGCCGTAGGCGGCGGCGATCGCCACCACCTCCTCGCCCACCCGCTCGGCCGCCTCCCGCACCACGGGGATGTTCAGCAGCGCGCCCATGTCGGTGCGCGTTGCGACGCAGATCGGCCCCGTCATCAGGTTGCCGAGCAGCTTCGACCAGACCGCCATGCGGATGTCCGGCACCGCCTGGCCGCCCATGCCGCCGGCGGCGATGGCGTCGGCCAGGGCCAGCAGGCGCGGGCTGATCGTCCCGTCGAGTTCGCCGAGGACGACGCGGCCATCCTCGGCCAGCGCCTCGACCACGCCGGGCTCCACCACGGTCGCCGCGGAATAGACCACGCCGCCGATGGTGCGGGGGATGCCCACCGCGCGGCGGATCGCCTCCCCGGGATCGAGCGTCGCCAGCCGCGCGCCGTCGCGGGCGGTGCGGTCGTGGTACCACCAGGGGATGCCGTTCATCACGAAGGCCACGGCGGTGTCGGGCCCGAGCAGCGGCGCGATGCCGGCGGCAACGGCCCCCAGCGCCGGCGCCTTGGTGGTGACGATCACCGCATCCTGCGGCCCGAGCGTCGCGGGATCGTCCGTGGCGACGGGGCGGGAGTGCAGCACGCCGTCGCGGGCGCGCACGGTCAGCCCCTTCGCCTGCATGGCCGCGAGATGCGGGCCGCGGGCGACGACGGAAACCTCCGCGCCCGACTTCGCCGCGCCGGCGCAGAGCCGCGCGGCGACATGCCCGCCGATGGCGCCGGCGCCATAGACACAGATCTTCATGGGCACGCCTTCGCCGATATGCCGATCTTCACCCGCTGATCTCCCCGGAGGTCGTGCCCGGCGCCGCCGCGGCCTGGGCGCGCAGGATCCCCACCATCTCGGCACCGGCCTCGACGATGCGCGCGGTGATGCGGGCGCCGTGCTCGGCAGTGCCGGGGCGGCTGTCGGCGCAGGCGACGCCGCCGGGCGCCACCTCCTCATGCTCCGTGGGCACCGCGAAGTTCACGCCGCCGACCCGGATCGTGCCGAAATCCGCCACGGGCTGGCCGAGGATCGGCGGTACCGGCAGCTTCGCCCGCGCCCGGTCGGGCCGGCAGAGATCGGGGCGGAGATGCAGCGCCACCGACCAGACCGGATCGCCGCCATGGCCGAAGCTCTCCGGCGGCCCACCAAGCTCCGCATGCAGCGCGCCGGCGACGCGCCAGAGGTGCAGGGTCGGGATGGTGACGCCGTGCGCGCGGCGCAGCATGCGGCAGGCGGCGTCCACCGGGCTGATCGATCCGGCATGGCCGTTGACGATCAGGATGGACCGCGCGCCGGTGCGGATGAGGTTGGTTGAGACCTCCTCCACCACCTGCTGCAGCAGGCCGGGGGTGAGCACGATGCCGCCCGGGGTGAAGCCGAAGAAATCCTCGCCGCCGAAGGGAATGGCCGGCAGCACCAGCGCGTCCGCGCCGCGCAGCGTGCCGGCCGTAGCGGCGATACGGTCGGCGATCGCCTCGGCCAGCAGGTAGTCGCCCATCGGCGCCTGCGGCCCGTGCGTCTCCAGGCTGCCCATGGGCAGGATGGCGACGGCGCCGGCGGCGAGGCGCTGCGCGACCTCGGGCGCCGTCAGTTCGGCGATCCTGTGCGGGGAGGCAGCCATCAGCGCAGGATCTCGATGGCCGCGCGGGCCAGCGCCTGCACGCCGAGGCCGATGCAGCGCTCATCGGGCTGGTAGCGGTCGTTGTGCAGGGCGTCGTTCCGCCCCGCGGCGCCGGAGCCGATGCCGAGCTGGAAGCTCGGCACCCGGTCGGCGAAGGCGGAGAAATCCTCGGAGCCCATGGAGGGGTTCCCCTCGCCCACCACTTCCCCGAACTGCGCGCGCACCGCGGCGATGACGGGTTCCAGCACGCGGTCGTCGTTGCGCAGCGGCGGCACCTTGCGCTGGTAGTCGATCTCGGCGGTGGCGCGGGTGGCGATGCAGGTGCCCTCGACCAGGCGGCGGATGGCGGCCTCGGCCTTCTCCCGCGCGTCCGCGTGCAGGGTGCGCACCGTGCCCTTCAGGTGCACGCGCTCGGGGATGATGTTGT
>JAIYAI010000682.1 GCA_027489135.1 Acetobacteraceae bacterium | reverse complement strand
GCGTCGATCTCCAGTTCCGGGTTCGGGCCGCCGACGAGCAGGACGTCCGATTCCCAGAAGATCTCGCGCCGCGTCCAGATCGACTCGGGCGCATAGGCGGTGCCGAAGTCCAGCAGCGCGGATGCCTTGGCCGCGCCGTCAGTATGCGTATTGGCCTGCAGGGCATTGACGGTCAGCAGCGCGGTGCGCAGCCAGGATTTGTCGTAACCCTCCACCTTCACCAGCGTATCCAGCTCTGCCAGCCCATGCGCATCGGTTGAACCGAGGATGGCAACGAGGCTCGAATCCGAACGCGAGCGCGACAGTGCCGCCTGGTAGATCGAATCGATCGTGATCGACTCGTGCCCCGTCGTGCGGGAATAGCCGCGCAGGATCACCTCGTTCGCGGACTGGATGCGCGAATCACCGAAGGCGTCGGCATCGGCGCCCAGCGCGACCACGCGGGTCTTCGCCCGGGCGTCGGCCAGCAGCGACTCCGTGACGGCCTGCAGATGCACGCGTTCGCCGGTCAGCTGGGCCTCGTCACGGATTTCCGTGATGGTGCGCGCATCGGCGGCGCTGCCGCCGAAGCTGTCGCCCTCGGCCGCATCGTCGAAGGCGGTGACGATCCTGCCGATGCCGGCGTCCGCCTCGCTCTGGCCGCCGACGAGACCGCCGCCGCTCCGGCTCGTGGCCCTGGCCTTGCTCTCCGCCGTGCTGCCCGAGCCGATGGTGAGGTCACCGCCCGCCGTCATCCGGCCGTCAACCAGCGTGCGGGTGGAATACTGCAGGTTCGAGATGGCCTGCGCATCGGCCGAGGCACCGATGCCGCCGGCGCCGACCGAGGCGACGGATTCGACGACGGTCCCGCCATTGGACTGCGCCGTCAGGTCATTCGTCGCGGTCAGCTGGGCGAGCCTGCGGATATCCAGCAGCGTCAGCGTATTGGCCGTGCCGCGGGCGAAGGCATCGCCCATCGCCAGCCCGCCGCCGCTGTCCTGGTCGGCAAGGCCCATCACCGCACCGTAGCCATTCGCGCGGATGACCATGTCCTCGGCCGTCAGCACCGCGCTGCTCAGCACGCGCAGCGTGGTGGTGGTGGTGGCGCTCGCCCGCGCCTGGGACGACGCGACGTCAAGCACGGAGCCGCCACCGCCGGTCGTACTTGCCGTGACGATGCCGTCGCCGCTGGGGGCCGCCGCGGCGGCGGCGGCGCCGCTGACGCCGTCGAAGACGCCGCCGCCCAGCGCCTTGATGTCCAGCACGAGCAGATGCTGCCCCGCGCCCCCGTTGCCGGTGAGGTTCACGCCCTCCCGCGCGAAGAAGTGCTTTCCGCCGCTGGGCAGCGAGCCCAGGTTGAAGGTGATGGCGGCACTGAAGGGGGTCTCGCCGATTGTGAAGTGATCATCCGCGACCGAGCGGACGAAGTAGACCTCGCCGTCCTCGAGGTTGCTGATCGGCTCGTCCGCCAGGCGGCGCAGCGAATGGATGGAGGTGTCGAAGGTGGAGCGCTTCAGGCCGATTGCCGTGCCGTCGCCGGCGTCGGAGGCGCTGGCCGCCAGCCGGACGGTGTTCGCGTCTACATAGATGACGTAGAGCGTTGCTCCATTGCCGAGCGCGCCGCCGTCGTCCCGCGCGATGCCTGCGCCGGTCGTCCGGTACCGCACGGCGTCGCCCTGCGCGAAGCCATGGCCCTCGATGCGGATCGCGTTGTTGTCCGTCTCGATCACCTGGTTGCCCTGCTGGGCGATGTCGACGGCGGAGGCCTTGAAGGTCTTGGCCGGGACCGTGCGGTAGGTGATCGCCTCGCCGATCGCGAAGGACGTCGTCTTCTTGATCTGGTTGCCCGCGAAGTCCGCACGGTCGAACTGCTGGCTCGCCAGCGGCAGGTCCGGATCGCCCAGCTTGACCCGCGTGTCGTCGACCCTGAAGACGCGGTACCGCTCGCCGCTCGTCAGCCCGCCCACCGCGCTGGCGCCGCCCCGGAAGTACCAGACGATGTCGCCCGTCTCCAGGTGATGTGCCAGCGGCTGGAAGCCGCCATCGGCCGTGGTCACGCCGAACTGGATCTCGTCCCGCTCCTCGTCCACCCGCGCGCCCTCGAAGCCGGCACCCAGATGGACGGAGGTCGCGTCGCGCACGATCACCCCGTAGTCCCGTTCGGCCGTCAGCCCGCCGCCGATCCCGGCCTGCGGCGCAATGATCGCACCGTCCTGCAGCCCGTGCGCGATGTTGAAGGTCACCAGGTTGGTCGAGCCCGGCAGCTGCGCGCCGATCGTGGGATCGGCGATGGTGAAGGACTGCACCACGCCGTCCGGCTGCTGGCCGGGCGCCTCGTTGTTCTGCGCCGTGATCGACATCGTACCGCCGGCCGTCACCTGGGCGCTTGCCGCCACCTGCAGGGTGACCGTCGGATTGGCCGATGCCAGCGCCTTGAAGTCCTTGATGCGCAGCACACCGCCCGAGCGGGTCTGGGAGGTCGCGTCGGCATCGCTGTGCTGGATGGCGACGACGTCGATGTCCTCCGTCGTACGGATGCGCGAGGTCGAGGCCCCCAGGTTCAGCAGCAGCGTCGGCGTGGCCCGCGCATCCGTCAGGCTGCCGACGGTGACGTCGAGCACGGCGCCGGTGTCGGAGGTGAGCGTCCCCTGGGCCAGTGCGGTCGCCGCCGAGGTGACCCGCAGGTTCGTCGCGCCGGCCTGGCCGTTCTCCCCGACCGACCCGAGGAAGTCGACCCGCGTGGTGCCGGCGGCGAGCGGCTTGGCATTGCCCGAGCCGAGGCGGAGGATCGAGCCGCCATCCTGGCTCAGCGCGGCCAGGGCGATGTTGGCGCTGCGGGCCGACATGTCGATGTCGCCCGATGCCACCAGCAGGGCGGAATGCTCGAGCGTCGCGGTCGTCGCGGCCTGCGCCGTGGCAACGACATCGCTGACATCGGCGGAGGCGAGCAGCGCGATGGTGAAGTTGTCGGCCGATGCCCGCACCGTGCGGTCCGGGGCGACCGTTCCGTTCGCCAGCACGTTGTGCCGCGCGCCGACCACGATGTCCCCGCCGGCGCCGATCGCCGCGACGCGCGCCCCGAAGCCGACCCGTGCGGTCGTCGTGGATGCGTCGGTCGCGGTCGCCTCGGCTCGGTTCACGGCGATGCCGAGCGCGATGCCGACCGAACTCGCCACCGCGCGCGCATCGGCCAGGGTCCTGGCCTCGACGCGGATGTCGCATTTCTGGGCCGTCACCTGGGCGTGGTTGCCGATCGGCGCGATCGCCGATGCGTTCTGGTCCGCGACACTGCGGTTGAAGGCCAGGCTGCCGGCCAGGCCGAAGCCGAAGAACTCAGGTCGCGCCACCACCGAGCTGTCCATGCCGGCGGTGAGCGTGATGCCGCCCGGTTGCGTCGTGGTGACCACGGTCGGAGTCGCGGCGCTGCCGCCCGTCGCCGGGCCGATCCGCGCTTCGGCCGCACCATTGTCCACGGCCCGTGCGGTCAGGCTGGTGACCTGCAGGAGCCCCTGCATCGCGTCCGCATCCTGCACGAGGTCGAGGCGATGCTCCGCATCCGCCGTCGCCACGACGCTGCCCGCGGTCACCGTGGCCTCGTTGTCGATGAGGACCTGCGTGTCGGCGTCGATCTCCGTGCGGAGATCCATGATGTTGATGCCGACCAGGCCGATCGTCGTGCTGTCGATGCCGGCAGCGGCGGCGGAATTCCCGTCGGCGTCGAGCGTCAGCGTGCCGGTCAGGGTCACGTCGGCGCCGCCGGCGACGAAGGCCAGCGTGTCGTGCGCCGCCAGCGCCGTGGCGGACAGGGTGCCGCCGCCGGCGAAGGCGATGTCGGTCATCGACAGGCCTGCATCGGCCCGCGTCCGCGACTGCGCGATGAGCGTCAGGGTGCCGGCGTCCACGCTGGCATCGCTGTCGACGAAGGCCCGCGTGGCGGAGGCCTGGGAGACCGCGTCGCCGGTCTCCAGCGCGCCAACCCGCGCCGTCGCGGTGTAGGACTTCACCCCGATGAGCCCGCCCGAGCCGCCCTCGGCCGAGGCCTCGGCCATGGGCGTGTCGAGCAGCGTGCGCGCTTCCAGCCGCGCCGTGCCGCCATCGAGGTCGATGCGCGCGTGGTGACCGATGAAGCTGTCGGTCCGCCGTGCCGCGATGGCCTGTGCGCCATAGCTTGCGACGGAGAGGCCGAGCGCGGCGGTGACGCCGTCCAGCGTTGCCTTGGCCTGCGCGGCGCTCTCCAGGGCGAGGGCTTCGAGCCGTCCGGCCTGCACCTCGGTTTGCGGCCCGACATAGGCGCGCGTGGCGCCGGCGAGCACCGCCTTCGGCTCGAGGATGCCGACGCCGATCGTCAGGGAGAAATTGGTGCTCCCGACATCGGCCAGGGCCCGGCTCGCGGTGCGCGCGTCGAGGAACAATTCGCCGCCCGCCCCGGCATCGTCGCGGATGCGGACGAGCCCGGTGTCGAGGCGCGCGGTCTCCGCCGCCTCGCCGGCATAGGCCTCCGTCAGGCCGGTGACCTGCGCCAGGGCGCGGGCGCCGGCCGCATCGGGCCCGCCGGAGACCGAGAGCGCGTCGATCCTGGCATCCGCCGTCAGGTCCGCATCGGCGGCCACGCTGACGCTGGTGCCCGCCCAGACCACCGTACCGTCGCCGGCATAGGCGCGGGTGCGTGCGCCGGCGGTCGCCGTGGCCGCCATCAGGTTCAGCGCGCCAACTCCGTTGAAGGACCCGCCATCGACGAGTGCGCGGGCCTCGATGGCGGACTTCGCGGTGACCACCACGAATGTGGCGATGTCGAGCGTCGCATCGGGCGAGCCGGAAGCGAGACGGCCGGATGGCGCGCCCAGGAATGCCTCGACCACGCCGCCGGCCAGGGCATTGGCGGAGACGTTGGCGAAGGCCAGGCCGCCGTTGAAGCCGCCGGTATCCACGGTGGCGACCGCGCCGTAGTTGCTGACCCCGTTGATCTCGTGCGCGCGCACCGCCAGGGTGTGGGCGACCATCGCGACGCTCTCGCGCACATAGGCGCTGGTCCGCCCCGTCACGCTCGCCGTCGCCGTCAGCCGATCGATGTCGAGCAGGCCGGAGAAGCCGTCCGTCTCGATCAGGGCCTCGGCGTTCATGCGGCCGTCGGCGAGCACCGAGACGTCGCCCGAGCCGACATCCACCCGCGTCGTCACCGCAGCGGAGGCATCGCGCGACGCATGGGCGCCGATGAAGGCCTCCACCGTCGTGCGCACATCCGCCTCGGCCTCGAACCCGAGGCCGCCGATGCCGCCCGCGATGTTGTTGTTGCCGTCGCCCTTCGCCTGCGCGAAGGCGACGAGGGACTGGGCGGAGACCGACAGGTCGCCGGCGGTCAGGTCGACGCCCTCGCCGACATAGCCGCGGATCGCACCGGTGACCGTCGCGGTGATGGCCAGGTCAGAGACGCTGAGCCCGAAGGAGACGGCATCGTTGTCGATCACCGGCTTGGCGCGCAGGATGCCGACGGCCTGGATCAGCACATCGCCATCGACGTCCACACGGGCGAGGGTCGCCGTCGGCGCCCGGTCGTATGCGGTCCCGACATGGGCGTCGACGACGCCGGTGACGCGGGCCGTCGTCTCCACGGTAGAGATCGTGGCGAGGCCGCTGCCCTTGGTGACGTCCGCCCGGGTCGCGGCGTCGTAGATGCCGTCCGCCAGCACGGTCAGCGTCGCCGCCCGCAGGTCCGCACCCTGGCCGGCATAGGCGCGCGTCGCGCCCGAGACGGTGGCGAGGGGCGACAATTCGGACAGCTCGACGCCCGCGGAACCGCCGCTGCTCGAGGCCTCGGCCACCGCATCCATGTCGGAATAGGCGCCGACGAGCACGGCGCCGGTGACGGCGATGTCGCGCAGCGGGTCGGCCTGCGGGACAACCCCCGTGGCGGGGGCGCCGATGAAGGCGGCGACCTCCCCGGTGACCTGGGCGTCGGCGCCCACGGTCGCGTCGTTCAGCAGGCCGGAGATCAGCATGCCATCCGTGACGGCCTGCGCCCGGTACGTCACGCGGTCCTGGTTGCGGCCATCGGCGAAGCCCGCGCGCACCGTCAGCGTCGCCGCCGAGAGATCCACCAGGTCTCGCACCATGGCCACGGTGCGGCCGCCCACGACCGCCACCGGTTTCACCTGCGCCGCGCCGAAGCCCAGCGATCCACCCTCGCCCTCGGCCTTCGCCACGGCGAGCATGTCGGCATCTGCGACGACGGTCGCGAGGCCATTAATGGTTACCCGCGGCGCCGCGGCGGTGCTCGGGTCGAGCACGCCGGCGCCGATATGGGCGGCCACCTCTGCGCCGACGCTGGCGAGGGACTGCAGCGTCTGGCTCGTGCCGAGCAGCGACAGACCTTCCGCATAGGCGACCGCCGTGGCGTGCAGCGCCGTGCCGTTCGCGGAGATATCGAGCGTCTCGGCCACCAGAACCGTGCCTTCGCCGAGGCCGGCACGCACCGTGCCGAGCACCAGGGCCACCGGCACCAGAACCGCGACGCTGACGCCGCCATCCGCCGCGCCCGAGACGGCGGCGGTCGCCGTCTTCTCCGCCGCCGCGTCGATCAGGGCGAGGCCGCTGCCCTCAGTGATATCCTGGCCGAGCCGGATGTCGGTCACGGCACCGGGAGTCGCGGCGAAGCCGGTGCGGGCGCCGGTGAAGGCTTCGGTCTCGCTGAGGATCCGCGCCCCAGCGGACGCGCCGGCCGCGCCGGCCAGTGCGCCCTCGCCGGCGACGATGAGCAGCGCGGATGCGCGCTCCAGGCTTCCGGCACGGAGTTCGAGCGCGCCGGCCGTCAGGGTCGTCGCCTCGCCCACATAGGCCAGTGTGCGGCCGCTGATGGTCGCGGCGCTGACGCCCGTGGCGTTCGCGCTGGCACCGACCGCGATGCTGACCGCCCCGGCCGCATCTGCCGGCGCGCCGCCGTCCGGCGGCGGATCGGAGGAGAGGGTGACCGCCGTCAGCGTCGACCACGCGCGGATGAACGCAGTGCCGCCGCCGATGTCGAGCGTGCTCGCAGGCCCCGCCGGCGCGCCGGCGCGCGCGCCGACATAGGCCTCGGTGTCGCGCTCCACCAGCGCCGTCACCGCGAGGCCCGAAGCGGCCCCTCCGGCCAGGCCGATGGCAACGGAGCGGATCACCGGATCGGCCGTGGCGACCGAATCGGCCGTGACCACCAGGTCGTCCGCCGTCACCGTCATCGCGCCATCGGCATAGGCGCGGGTCGCACCGGCGATGCGCACCGTGCTGCCCATGAAGGCGATGGCGCTGCCGCCGGATTCGGCGTCGCCGAATGCCTCCGTGATGCTGTCATGCCAGGAATCGGCATCGATCCGGACCGCATGCTCGGCGGCCTGCAGCGTCGCCCCCCGCGCGCGCGCCTCGACGGTCGAGGTCACCAGGGTGTCCGCCTGCCCG
>JAIYAI010000594.1 GCA_027489135.1 Acetobacteraceae bacterium | reverse complement strand
CTCGGTGCCCGGACCCACGGCCCAGACCAGCCCGCCGCCCCAATCCAGCAGCAGCCGGGCGCCGAAGCCTGCCTCCAGCGCCGCCGCCACGGCGGGGCCGGCGGAGGGACGGACGGAGAGGCGCCAGACCGAATCTTCCGCCCCGATCGGACCGAGCAACGGCCCCGCGTCGCGTACCGCGCGCCAGGCGGCGCGGGCGGCCTCGTCCTCCAGCACCGTCACGGGTCCATGCGGCGCGAGGTCGCCCGCCAGGCGCCCGCCGCGATAGGCGACGCTCTCGGCGAAATCCTCGAGCCGCAGCAGCGCGACCGGCCCATCGAGACCGATCCGGGCCGCCGCCGCCGCCGGCAGCAGCGCCGCCCCGCTGACGCCATAGGGGCTACCGAGCCCGGCCGAGAGCGCGGCGACCCCGGCAGCAAGGTCCGCTACCCGCACCGCGAGCGCCGCCGTGCGCTCCGGCGCCGGCAGCACCTTCAAGGTGATCTCGGTGATCACGCCCAGCGTGCCATGCGACCCGGTCAGCAGCTTGCAGAGGTCGAGGCCGGTGACGTTCTTCAGCACGCGCCCGCCGCTGCGGAATACCTCGCCGCTTCCGTTCACGGCGCGGATGCCCATGACATGGTCACGCATCGCGCCCCAGGCGATGCGGCGCGGGCCGGAGAGATTGGCGGCGACGACGCCGCCGAGCGTCGCGGGCTGGTGGGTGCCGAAGACCGGCCCGGGCGCCGGCGGCTCGGCGATCAGGTGCTGGCCCTTCTCCGCCAAAGCCGCCTCGATCTCCGGCACCGGCGTGCCGGCGCGGGCGGAGATGATCAGTTCCTGTGGCCGGTAGAGGGTGATTCCGGTGAGGTTCCGGGTGCTGAGGGTGCGCCCGGCCTGCACCGGCCGCAGCATGCCGCGCTTCGAGCCATTGCCCTCGACGGCGAGGGGCGTGCGGGACGCGGCTGCCGCCGCGATGGCGGCGGCGATGCCAGCCTCGTCCGCCGGCGCCAGGATCTCGGCGAGGCTCATTCCGCCGCGGCCGCAAGCATAGGGTTGTCCTCCAGCGGGAAGACCTTGGCGGGGTTGAGCAGCCAGTCCGGATCGAAGGCCGCCTTGATGGCGCGCTGCTGGGACAACTCGGGCCGGGTGAACTGCACGCCCATCAGGTCGCGCTTCTCGACGCCGACGCCATGCTCGCCGGTCAGACACCCGCCGACTTCGACGCAGAGCTTCAGGATGTCGGCGCCGAAGGCCTCGGCCTTGCGGAAGCTCTCGGGGTCGTTGGCGTCGAACATGATCAGCGGATGGAGATTCCCATCGCCGGCGTGGAAGACGTTGGCAACCTTCAGCCCGTAGCTGTCGGACATCTCGCCGATGCGCCGCAGCACGTTCGGCAACTCGCTCGTCGGGATGGTGCCGTCCATGCAGAGATAGTCGGGCGAGATGCGCCCTACCGCCCCGAAGGCACCCTTGCGGCCCTTCCAGATCGCCATGCTCTCCTCGGCGGTCTCGGCGACCTTCAGGCTGATCGGGTCGAAGCGGGCACAGATCTCCTTGATCTTGCCGAGCAGCGCGTCCTGCTCGGCGACGCTGCCCTCGACCTCGATGATCAGCATGGCCTCGGCGTCCAGCGGGTAGCCGGCATGGGCGAAGGCCTCGCAGGCATGGATGCAGGGCTTGTCCATGAACTCGAGCGCGACGGGGATGATGCCGGAGCCGATGATGGCGTCCACCGCTGCGCCCGCGATGTCCGTGCCCTTGAAGGCGGCAAGCATGGCGCGCGCGCCTTCCGGCCCACGCAGGATGCGCACGGTCACCTCCGTCACGAGGCCAAGCTGCCCCTCGCTGCCGGTGATCAGGCCAAGCCAGTCATAGCCCGCGGCATCGAGATGAGCGCCGCCGATCTCGATGATCTCGCCCTCGATGGTGACGAACTTCACGCCGAGCAGGTTGTTCGCGGTCACGCCGTATTTCAAGCAATGCGCGCCGCCCGAGTTCATCATGACGTTGCCGCCGATCATGCAGGCCAACTGGCTCGACGGGTCGGGGGCATAGAAGAAGCCGTCGCCGGCGACGTGGCTGGTGATGCCGAGATTGGTGACGCCGGCCTCCACCACCGCCAGGCGGTCGGCATAGTCGACCTCCAGGATGCGGTTCATGCGCATCAGGCCGATCACCACCGCATCGGCCAGCGGCAGCGCGCCGCCGGAGAGGGAGGTGCCGGCGCCGCGCGGCACCACGCGCACGCCCATCGCGTGGCAGGTGCGCAACACGGCGGCGACCTGCTCCGTGCTGGTGGGCAGCACCACGGCGAGCGGTGGCTGGCGGTAGGCGGCAAGCCCGTCGGTCTCATAGGGCTTGAGGCGAAGGGGCTCGCTGATGACCCCGTCGCCGGGAATGACGGCGCGTAGGGCGGCGATGATGTCGTCGCGGCGGGCGAGGATCCCGGGCTTCGGGGCGGGCAGGGCAATCACGGGGCGCGTCCTCATGCAGCGGCGCGGCGGGTGGGCCGGACAATGGGGCGTGGGAGGGGGGCGGGCAAGCGGCTTGCCCCGGCGCGCGGCGAAGGTCACTGTCCGGGCCGCTCCCGAATGCCAGGAACGCCCATGACGCGGATTCGCACCCTGCTGCTCGCCTGCCTGATGACCGCCGCCCTGGCCCTGCCCGGCCAGGCGCAGATCCGCGAGGGCATGTACGCCGTGGAGGGCCAGAATCCGGACGGCAGCACCTATCAGGGACAGTTCCTGCTGCAGCCTGGGCCGCAGGGAAGCTGGATCGCGCTCTGGCAGGTGGGCAATGCGCGGCTGGTCGGCCTCGGCATCATCCAGGCAGGCGTATTGGCCATTTCCTTCGGCGTGGAGGGCCGACCCGGCATCGCGGCCTACGAGGTGGAGGCGGACGGCAAGCTACGCGGCACCTGGAGCACCGGCGGCGGCCTCGGTACGGAGAGCCTGACGCCGCATTAGCGCCGCGCCCGGACAACACGAAAAGCCGCCGGGACCTTGGTCCTCGGCGGCTTTTTCATGCCCGGAGGCGGGGCAGGCCTGACGGCCCGCCGCGTTTCAGCCCTGGCGGGCCTTCAGCCGGGGGTTCTTCTTGTTCAGCACGTAAAGGCGGCCGCGGCGACGCACCACCACGCAGTTCTTGTCGCGCGTCTTCGCGCTCTTGAGGCTGTTGCGGATCTTCATCTGACCAAGTCCTGTCGAGGGCGCGCCGTGTAGGGGGCGGGGGGCGGTCCTGTCAACGCCGGGCGCGCCACCAGCGGCGTTCCACGTCATCACCACGTGAAATCGTTGAATAGCTCTTCCACGTCACGGGGCGCCGTGGAATAACCTTCGCTACCACGCCAATGCAGGATCACGCGCCATGCCGCATGACGGCCACCACAGCCATGACATCCCGCCCGACGGCTGGAAGCATTCCGGGGTGAAGGTGATCCCGGGCGACCAGCTCGACACCAACACGGCGCAGACACCAGGCATGAACCGTGCTGCGGCGATCAACGCGGCCCGGGTCGGCGCCCAGAAGATCTGGGCCGGCACCGTGCATATCCACCCCAACGCAAAGACCGGCGCGCACCATCACGGGGCGCTGGAGAGCGTGATCTACATCGTCGCCGGCCGCGCCCGCATGCGCTGGGGGGAGAAGCTGGAATACGTCGCCGAGGCCGGCCCGGGCGACT
>JAIYAI010000535.1 GCA_027489135.1 Acetobacteraceae bacterium | reverse complement strand
CCGATGCCGAATTTCCGCGGCCGGCGCTTCACCAATGCGCATGAGACGCTGATCTGGGCCGCGCGCGGCGCCGAGTCCCGCTACCGCTTCAACTACGCCGCCATGAAGTCGCTGAACGAGGACCTGCAGATGCGGTCCGACTGGTTCATCCCGCTCTGCACCGGCGCGGAGCGGTTGCGCGACCAGAAGGGCGCCAAGTTGCACCCGACGCAGAAGCCGGAGGCGCTGCTGCACCGGGTGATCCTCTCCTGCACCAATCCGGGGGAGGTGGTGCTCGACCCCTTCCTCGGCAGCGGTACCACCGCGGCGGTCGCGCGGCGGCTGGGCCGGCGCTTCATCGGGCTTGAGCGCGACGAGGGCTACGCCAACGCGGCGCAGGCGCGGATCGACGCCGTCGTGCCGCTGCCCGACGACGGCCTCGCCACCACGCCGGCGAAGCGGGAGCAGCCGCGCCTGCCGTTCGGCGCGCTGGTCGAGCGTGGCCTGGTGCCGGCAGGCAGCGTGCTGACCGACAAGCATCGCCGCTGGCAGGCGGTGGTGAACCCCGATGGCAGCCTCCGCTGCGGCCGCGCCCAGGGCTCGATCCACCAGGTCGGCGCGCAGGTACAGGAAGTGCCGAGCTGCAACGGCTGGGCCTTCTGGCATGTGGAAGGCCCGGGCGGGCGGCTTCGGGTGATCGATGAGTTGCGCGCAGAAGCGCTGGGCCGCGCGTAAGGGAGACCGCAGGATGATCACCGGCAGGCCACGGACCGGGGCCGAGTTCGCCGACTGGTTCCGGGAGGATGCGACCGAGGCCGACGCCCGCGCCGTCAAGCGCGTGCTGGCCCGCCAGATCTCGGAGGCGATGCAGGCCCAGCGCATCACCAAGCTGGAGATGGCGCGCCGCATGGGCACCAGCCGCACCCATCTCGACCGTCTGCTCGACCCGGCCAATGACCGGGTGCAGCTGGACACGATCCAGCGCGCCGCGGCGGCGATCGGGCGAAGGCTGCGGGTGGAGCTGGCGTAGGGCTACGCGCCCGTCAGTCCCGGAAACCGCCGCGCCACGATCTCCCGGTACCGCGCCGCCAGCGCCGCCGGCATGCGCGCCGCCCGGGCGGCTTCCAGCGCCGCCCGCTGCGCCGCGTCCCGCGCCGGGTCCGGCGCCGTGATCATCCGCTCCAGCGCCGCCTGCATCGCCGTCACGTCCGCACAGAGGTCGCCGATGTCGCCATGTTCCGCGAAGGCATCGGCGACGATCGGCACGCCCGTCGCGATCATCGGCGTCAGCCAGGTGATGGCATCCACCAGCGCGCCGCTGGCCGAGAGCCGGTAGTAGTCCGGCTGCAGCGGCAGGAACACGACGTGCAGCGGCGCGAGGCGGGCGAGGAATTCCGCCCGGCTCAATTGCCCCTCCGCCACCGGGTGGTCGAGGATGCGGAGCGGCCCGAGATCCATCCCCGGATAGGGCCGCCCCACCAGGAAGAACTGCACCTGCCCCGGATGCCGCGCCTTCATCAGCCGCGCCGTCTCCAGGAACGGACCGATGCCCTTGGCCGCCGTCGCCTGGCCGACCAGGCCGACCCGCAGTGGCGGGCCCGGCGCCGGCGCCGCTACCAGCGGTATCTCGGCGAGGTTGGCGGGGTGCGGCAGCACGTCGGCGGCCGCCGCCGCTTCCGGTGCGATCTCCGCCAGGGCGCGGCGGATCGCCTCCTCCAGCAGCAGCAGGTGCACGCCGGCGGGCTGCGGCCCGGCCAGCAGCGACGGCAGGTCGATGGCGCGCCGCAGCGGGTTGCGCGACCGCCAGCCCGTCACGTCGTTGAGGTTGCCGTGCATCACCGCCTGCACGCCGACCACCCGGCGGTCGAGGCGTTTCAGACTGCGGGCCGCGGCCAGCGCGGTCGGCGTCGCCGAGTGCAGGAGGATCAGGACCTTCTCCCCGGCCGGCACGGCGGCCAGGGCGGCGCGCAGCGTCGCAAGCTCCCGCCAGCCCCGCCGTGCCGAGACGATCTGCGTGCGGTAGCGGTAGTGGGGGGAGAGCGCGATCTCCCGCATCTCCACCGCCGCCAGCGCCGGATCGGCACGCAATTCCGCGAGATGGCCGGCTTCCGCGTGCAGGCGGATCGCCTGGCCCGGCAGCGCGAGCGCCACGGTCTGCAGGATCGCGGCATTGACCTGGGCGTGGTGCGTCCCGGTCCAGGTCATCTCGAAGGCCAGGATCATCGCGTGGTTTCTACCCCGCCGCCCGTGGCTCCGCACCCTGGCGGTGCCAGGCCCGCCGGGACATGCTAACGCTCAGGCCCGAGTCGCAGCCGGTCCGAGGCTCCCGTGTCGCTGCAAGCCGTGCTGTCCTCCCTGTTCCTGCCGCCGCTGCTGCTCGTGGTGGCCGTCCTGCTGCTCGGCCTGCTGGCCTGGCGGGGCTCGCGCCGGGCCGGGCTGCTCGCCGCGCTCTGCGCCCTCCTCGTGCTGGTTCTGGCGACGCCGCTGGCGGCTGGGCTGCTGCTAGCCTCGCTGGAGGCCAAGGTCCCGCGTGGGGCCTTCGCCGTGCCGGATTGCGATGGGCCGGGGGCGATCGTGATCCTCAGCGCCGAGGTCGCGCGCGGCCAGCATGGCGTGGAGGTGGGGCCTCTGACCCTGGAACGCCTCCGCGCAGGCGCCGCGCTGCACCGGCGCACCGGGCTGCCCATCCTGGTCACCGGCGGCGCACTCGGCCGCAACGACATCCCCGTTGCCTTCCTCATGCAGCGCAGCCTGACCCAGGATTTCGGCGTGCCGGTGCGCTGGGTGGAGCCGCGCGCCACCGACACTGCACAGAATGCCGTCAACGCATCGGCCATGCTGCGCGCCGAGGGCATCTGCGCGGCCTATGTCGTTACCCATGGCTGGCACCTGCCGCGCGCGCTGGAAGCTTTCGCCCGGCAGTCGGCCCCGGCGGCGTTGCCGGCGCCGGTGCGCTTCCGCCGCATGCCGGAAGGCAAGCAGCTTTCGGACTACGTCCCCCGCGTCGACCACCTGGTGGAAAGCTGGTTCGCGCTGCGCGAATGGACCGGCCGGCTGGTCTATGCCATCCGCGATTGAGCGGGAGGCCGGGCCGCGCTGTCTCCTGGTGGCGCAGACCTTCCCACCGATGCTGGGCGGCTCGGCCCAGGTCTATGCCGCCCTGGCGCGGGCGGCGGGCGGCGCCATCGCGGTGCTGACCGGACGCCTCGATCATCGAACCGGGCTGGAATGGCCGGGCTGGCGCGCCCTGGACGCCGCGCAGCCCTATCGCGTCGCGCGCATCGGGATGGTGCGGCCGGCGCTGGCCGAGGTCATGCCGGGGCGCTGGGCCGGTCGGATCGCCTGGGGGATCGGCGCGCTGCGCCTCGCTGCCGCGGTGGCGGGGGAAGCGGCACGGCACCGCGCGGATGCCGTGTGCGTCTGCGACGACGAGACGGTGGGCTGGCTGGTGCCCTTCGCCCGCCGGGTGCTGCGGCGCCGGGCGCTGGTCTACTGCCATGGCGACGACCTGGTGCAGACGGATCCGCGCGCGGTCGCGGCACGGCGACGCAGGTTCCTGCAGGCCGACCGGGTGGTGGCGGCCGGGGAATTCGCGGCGCGGCGCCTGGCGGAGGGCTACGGCGTGCCGCCGGCCCGCATCGCCCTGGTGCCGAATGGCGTCGATCTGGCCCGCTTCGCGCCAGGGCAGGCGGACGCGGTGCTGGCGGCACGGCTCGGCATCCCGGACGGCGCCAGGGTGGTGCTGGCGCCGACGCGCCTCGTTCCGCGCAAGGGCGTGGATCGGCTGGTCGCGGCCTGGCCGGCGGTGCGGGCGCGGGTGCGCGGCGCCGTGCTGGCCGTGGCCGGGGAAGGGCCGCAGCGCGCGGCACTCGAAGCCGCGGCTGGTGCGGGCGTGTGCTTTCTCGGCGCCGTCGCGGCCGAGGACATGCCCGGCCTCTACCGCCACGCCGCGCTGGTGGCGCTGCCCAACCGCGGCGAACCCGGGGAGGCGGACGGCCTGCCCCTGGTGCTGCTGGAAGCGATGGCCTCCGGCGTTCCGGTCCTCGCCGGCCGCGCCGGAGGCACCTCCGAAGCGGTGCGCGACGGCGAGACCGGGCTGCTGGTGGCGGGCGAGGACACCGACGCGATCGCCGCGGCGGTGGTCGCGGTGCTCGAAGACCCCGCACTGGCCGCGCGCCTCGTCGCCGGCGGTCTGGCGGAGGCGCGGACCCGCGGCTGGGACGCGCGGGCCCGCCAATTCCTGGCGCTCTGCGGCGGCGCCCATGGCTGACCCCGCGGTGCCCCCCGGCTATGCGCATGGCTGACCCCGCGGTGCCCTCCGGCGGCGCCGATGGTTGAGGCGCGGCCCATCGCACCCGGCGCGGGGCTGCCGGCATCCTGCGATCCCTTCCTGCAGGATGCGGGGCAGGCCGAGTTCTTCGCCTCGCGCCTCTGGTACGACACGCTGCTGCGCCACGCGGTCGCGCCGGGAGAGGCTGCGGTCTGCCTGCAGGCGGGCGCCGTGCTGCTGCCGCTGCTGCGGCGGGGCGGGCGGCTGGTGAACCTCGCCGGCCCCTACACGCTGGACTGGCGGCCCCTGGTGGCGCCGGGTGCCGACGCCGCGGCGCTGCATCGGGCCGGCCGGATGCTGGCGACCTGGCTGCGCCTCCGCCCGCCGCTACTGCTCGATGCCATCGACCCAGCGCTGCCGGCGCTGGCGCCGTGGCTGGCGGGGCTCCGCGCCGGTGGCGTCCTGCCGCTGCGCTTCGATCATGTCCTGAACTGGCACGAGGCATTCCCCGCGGAATTCGGCTGGTCCGCCTATCTCGCCGCACGCCCGCCGGAACTGCGCACCACCATCCGCCGCCGCACCGCGCGCTGCCTGCGCGAGATGGACTTCGCCTGCCTCGACGCGGCAGGACCGGCGCTGGAGGCCGGCATCGCCGCCTACGAGGCCGTGCGGGCGGCAAGCTGGAAGCCGGCGGAACCGTTCCCCGCCTTCGACGGCGCGCTGATGCGCGCGGCCGCGGCGGCCGGGCTGCTGCGCCTCGGCCTGCTGACGCGGCGGTCGGACGGCGCGCCCGTTGCCGCGCAGTACTGGGTGCTGGACCGGGGCGGGCGGCGCGCCGCCGTGCTGAAGCTGAGCCATGTCGAGGCCGAGAAGCAGGCCTCGCCGGGCACCGCGCTGACGGCGCTGATGATCGAGCGCCTGCTGGACCGCGACGGCGTCCGGGCGCTCGATTTCGGACGCGGCGACGACCCCTACAAGCGGCTCTGGGTCGGCACGCCGCGGCGGCGCATCGGCCTCGTGCTGGCGAGCCCGCTGCACCCGGCGGGGCTGGCCGCGATGGCGCGACAGGCGGCCGGTGCGGTGCGCCGACGCCTGGGGTAAGGGCGGTGTTCGCCCGGCAACGCTTCCGTGCTATGGCGCGGGCAAATCCAGCGGTGCTGACCTGATGCGCATCTCGATCTTCGGCGTCGGCTATGTCGGCGCGGTGTCCAGCGCCTGCCTGGCCGCCTTCGGGCACGACGTCGTCGCGGTGGATGTCTCGGCGGAAAAGGTGGCGCTGATCGCAGCCGGCCGCTCGCCGATCGTCGAGGCGGGCATGGACGACCTGATGGCGCAGGGCGCCGCCAGCGGGCGGCTGACCGGCACGACCGATGTCGCCGCCGCCATCGCCGGCACCGATGTCTCCTTCATCTCGGTCGGCACGCCGAGCGCGGCCGATGGCAGCGTCGCACTCGATGCCGTGGAGCGTGTCTGCGCGAGCATCGGCCAGGCCCTGCGCGGCAAGACCGGGCCGCATGTCGTGGTGATGCGCTCCACCGTGCCGCCTGGCACGGCGGAGAAGCTTGCGATCCCGATCCTCGAGCGCGAATCCGGCCGCCGGATCGGTGCCGGCCTCGCCTACTATTCCAACCCGGAATTCCTGCGCGAGGGCAGCTCGATCCGCGACTTCCACGAGCCGCCGATGACGCTGATCGGCGCGCCGGAGGGCGACGAGGCATCGGTGCTGCGCACCCTCTACGCCTCGCTCAAGGCGCCGGTGCACGTCGTGCCCTATGGCGTGGCGGAGGGGGCGAAGTACCTCGCCAACGTCTTCCACGCCGTGAAGATCGCCTTTGCCAACGAGTGCGGCGCGATCCTGGCCGCGCACGGCGTCGATGCGCGGGAGAGCTTCCGCATCTTCGCCGAGGACCGGGTGCTGAACATCTCGCCCGCCTATCTCCGGCCCGGCTTCGCCTTCGGCGGGTCCTGCCTGCCGAAGGACGTGCGCAGCTTCCTCAGCCTGGCCGGGGCGGCCAATGTCGCGGCCCCCTTCCTGCGCCAGGTGCTGCCCTCGAACGAGGCCGTGGTGGAGCGCACCTTCCAGGCCATCGCCAGGAACGGCCGCGCGAAGGTCGCGATGTTCGGCCTCGCCTTCAAGCCCGGCACCGACGACCTGCGCGAATCGCCCTTCGTGATGCTGGCCGAGCGCCTGATCGGCCGCGGCTACGAGCTTCGCATCTTCGACCGCTTCGTACAGGTGGCGCGCCTGGTCGGCACCAACCGCGCCTATATCGAGCGCGAGATCCCGCATATCGAGCGCCTGATGGCCGACAGCCCCGGCGCGGCGCTGGCCGAGGCCGAGATCGTCGTCGTCGGGCATGTGGCGCGGGAGGACCGGCCCGCGATGCTGGCGGCACTGGCCGGCAAGCGCGTGCTGGACCT
>JAIYAI010000757.1 GCA_027489135.1 Acetobacteraceae bacterium | reverse complement strand
GCCCAGGCGAGGAGGTTGTCGGCCCGCGTCGGGTCGCCGGCGAGCCAGTGGTCGAAATGGTCGCGCAGCGCGCCCTCGACCAGCTTCGCGGCTTCCGGGCTGGTCAGCTTCTCCTTGGTCTGGCCCTGGAATTGCGGGTCGCGGATGAAGGCGGAGAGCATGCCCGCCATGCCGCCGAAGAGATCCTCCGCCGTGACGCTGGCCGCGGCCTTGTTCTTCTTCAACTCGCCATAGGCGCGGATGCCCTTCACCAGGGCGTTGCGCAGCCCGGCCTCATGCGTGCCGCCCTGCGCGGTCGGGATGGTGTTGGCGTAGGTGTTGAGGAAGCCTTCGCCCTGCTCCAGCCAGGTGATGGCCCATTCGCAGCGGCCGGCATTGTCCGGGAAGTCGCCCTCGCCGGCGAAGGGGGCGGGGACGACGGCGGGACGCCCCTCGATGGCGGAGGCGAGGAAGTCCGAGAGACCGCCCGGGAAGTGCAGCACTGCGGTCGCGGGGGTCTCGCCGCCCTCGACCAGCGCCGGGTCGCAGGACCAGCGGATCTCGACGCCGCTGAACAGGTAGGCCTTGGAGCGGCAGAAGCGATAGAGCCGCTCGGCGCGGAACTGCAGCTTGCCGAAGATCTCCGGGTCGGGGCGGAAGCGGATGGTGGTGCCGCGGCGGTTGTGGATGGCGCCGGCGTTCTTCAGCTTGGTGACCGGCTTCCCGCGCTCATAGGCCTGGGTGAAGAGGGTGCGGTCGCGCGCGACCTCCACCTCCAGCCGCTCGGCCAGGGCGTTCACCACCGAGGACCCAACGCCATGCAGGCCACCCGAGGTGTCGTAGGCCTTGCCGCCGAACTTGCCGCCCGAATGTAGCGTGGTGAGGATCACCTCGAGGGCCGAGAGCTTAGGGAATTTCGGGTGCGGGTCGGTCGGGATGCCGCGGCCGTTGTCCCGCACGACCAGCCAGTTGTCCGCCTCCAGCGTCACCTCGATGCGGTCGGCGTGCCCCGCCACCGCCTCGTCCATGGCGTTGTCGATGATCTCGGCGGCCAGGTGGTGCAGCGCGTTGTCGTCGGTGCCGCCGATATACATGCCGGGCCGGCGCCGGACGGGCTCCAGCCCCTCCAGCACCTCGATGTCCTTGGCGGAATACGAACCGGCCTCCGCGGCCCCGGCCTTTCCGGGACGGCGGCCGCCGAACAGGTCGTTCATGTGATGTTCCCCTACGGGCGCCGGACCTTAGTGGCGGCGGGCGCAGGATACAACGGGGAGGCGAGTCGGGCGGAGCGGTGGCTGGGCGGTTGCCACAACGCGCTTCGGGAGTTGGACCGGCGCTGGCCCGTTCCGGCACGGCAGGCGCGCGATCGACCCACCATGCGGCGCCACACGCGGAGTTAGGCCCCGGGCCGCCCGTGCCGCTGCGCGAAGGGGTCGGTTTGTCGCCCGGCCGGTGCTAGGCTCTGTCCTTGTCCGAGAGTACCGTTTTTGATCGAACACTACGGCTGGTCCGAGAACCTGCGGCTGGCCTTCGCGCCGCATGCGCATGCCGGCCACATCCCCGGCCGCATCGTCGTCCAGCAGCGCGAGGCGAACCTGGTCCTCACGGATGTCGGCACCCTGAGCGCTAGGCTCTCCGGACGGCTGCGCCACGAGGCGCGGGAAGCGGGGCATCCGGCCGCCGGGGACTGGGTGGCCCTGTCCGCGAACGCCGGCGAGGAGAAGGCCACCATCCACGCCGTCCTGCCGCGGCGCACCGCCTTCGTGCGCCGGGCGGCCGACAGCGTGCAGACCATGCAGGTCAGCGCCGCCAATATCGACGTCGTCTTCGTCGTCACCTCGATGAACGCCGACCTCAACCCGCGTCGGCTCGAGCGTTTCCTCGCGGCGGCCTGGCAGAGCGGGGCGCGGCCGGTCGTGGTGCTGACCAAGGCCGACCTGTGCGAGCAGCCCGAGGGTAAGGCGGCCGAGATTGCCGCCCTGGCCGGGGGCTGCCCGGTGGTCACCGTCTCGGCGCGCCAGGGCCTCGGCCTCGGCGACCTGATGGCGCACATCGCCCCGGGCGAGACCTGCGTGCTCATCGGCTCATCCGGCGTCGGGAAATCCACCCTGGTCAACACGCTGCTGGGCGAGGAGCGGATGGCGACCCAGGCGGTCCGCGTCGCCGATGACCGGGGGCGACACACCACCAGCCATCGCCACCTCGTCCTGCTGCCGGGGGGCGGGCTGATCCTCGACACCCCCGGCATCCGCGAAGTGGGGCTGGTCGAGGCCGATGCCGGGCTCGACACGGTGTTCGACGATATCGTGCTGCTGGCCGAGGCGTGCCGGTTCCGCAATTGCGGGCACAGCAACGAACCGGGCTGTGCGGTCCGCGGCGCGCTGGAGGCGGGGGTGCTGGACCCCGACCGCTGGGCGCATTTCCAGACGCTGAGCCAGGAACTGGCGGCGAAGGGCGTGACGCAGGACCGTGCCGCGCAGGAACTCGACCGCCGGCGCCAGGCGACGCTGCTGCGGGGGTATCGATCGGCGAAGCGGGATCTGCGCGAACCGCGCTCCTGAATGGCCGCCGTGCGGGCGGGATCAGCCCCCCCGCCGAGCGCGCCCGGCTCCCCCTACTGCCGCGGATGCCCCGGCCGCCCCATCCCAGGCGCCGCGTGGCTGAACACCCGCCCCGCCTTCACGCGGTGCAGCACCGCGCCGCCCTTCGGCACGTCCGCCTTCGCTTCCAGCGCCGCATCCGCATGCCAGGGCTTGCGCGCCAGCAGCTCGCACATGTCGACATACCCCGCCTCCCGCCGCGCCTTGATCGAGCTGCGGGAGAACTCGGCATCGCTGTTCGGGATCTGGTCCGGACCGGGATGGTAGATGATGTGCATCAGGTCGAGGGTGCGGTGGGTGCTGCCGCGGGCGCGCCGGCGCGCGGCCGCGGCCGGGGTCTCGCCCTCTGCATCCGCCGCGGCGGCCGTATGTTCGGCGTGGCGAAGGTTCGCCTTCATCGCCAGGTTGTCGGCCAGCAGGTGGCCGCGGCTGGCATACTGGATCTGCTTGGCCCGCCACAGCACCTCGCTCATGGTCGTCGGCGCCTTGCCCGAGGCATCCCAGAGATCGATCATGAAGACCAGCGTATGCCCCGGCGGCTGGTCGTCGATCACCGCCTCGACCGGGGAGTTCGAGACGCAGCCCCCGTCCCAGTAGTAGTGCTCGCCGATCTTCACCGCCGGGAAGCCTGGCGGCAGCGAACCGCT
>JAIYAI010000049.1 GCA_027489135.1 Acetobacteraceae bacterium | reverse complement strand
TACGACGGCCGCGGCATCATCGGCCTGCCGGTGGAAGAACTGCAGTCGATGATCCGCGACGTGCCGAAGCCGGTCATCGCCCGGGTGCAGGGCTACGCCATCGGCGGCGGCAACGTGCTCGCCACGCTCTGCGACTTCACCATCGCCTCCGAGAAGGCGCAGTTCGGCCAGGTCGGACCGAAGGTGGGCTCCGTCGATCCGGGCTTCGGCACGGCCTATCTCGCCCGCGTGGTCGGCGAGAAGAAGGCGCGGGAGATGTGGTATCTTTGCCGCCGCTACAGCGCCGCGGAGGCGCTGGCGATGGGCCTGGTCAACTGCGTCGTGCCGCACGAGGCGCTCGACGCCGAGGTGGCGAAATGGTGCGCCGAGATCATGGAGCGCAGCCCCACCGCCATCGCCATCGCCAAGCGCAGCTTCAACGCCGATACCGAGAACATCCGCGGCATCGGCGGCATGGGGATGCAGGCGCTGTCGATGTACTACGCCAGCGAGGAAAGCCAGGAAGGCGTCCGCGCCTTCAACGAGAAGCGCAAGCCCGACTTCCGGAAGCACCAGCGGTGATCGACTCGGCGCTGACGGAAGAGCAGCGCGACCTCGCCGAGGTCGCGCGCCGCTTCGCTCGCGAACGCATCGCGCCCGGCTACATGGCGCGGGAGCGCGACGGCCGCATCGACCGCGACCTCGTGAGCGAGATGGGCGCGCTCGGCCTGATCGGCGCCGACCTGCCGGAAGCGCATGGCGGGCTCGGCGCGCCGGCGGTCACGACCGGCATCGCCATCGAGGCCGTGAGCTATGCCGACCTCAACGTCGGCTATGTCCCGCTGCTGGCCTCCCTCAACGGCCAGATCGTCGCGCGCCATGCCGCGCCGGCGCTGGCGGCGCAGTGGATCCCCCGCATCGTCAGCGGCGAGGCGCTATTCGCCCTGGCCCTGACGGAGCCCCGCGGCGGGTCGGACGCGGCGAACCTGCAGCTTGCCGCGAAGCGCGACGGCGGGGACTACATGATACGCGGGGAGAAGACCTCGATCAGCATGGCCGACCAGGCCGACGCGGCGGTGGTCTTCGCCCGCACCGGGGAGGCGACGCAGGGCGCACGCGGCATCTCCGCCTTCCTCGTGCCGATGGACCTGCCCGGCATCAGCCGCACGCGCTTCCGCGACCTCGGCAGCCATGCGGTCGGGCGCGGATCGATCTTCTTCGACGATGTCCGCATCCCGGCCGAGAACCGGCTCGCCGAGGAAGGCATGGGCTTCGTCCAGGTCATGCAGGGCTTCGACTACAGCCGCGCGCTGATCGGGCTGCAGGTCTGCGCCGCGGCGCAGGCGAGCCTCGACGAAAGCTGGGCCTATATCCAGGAACGCGAGGCCTTCAACACGCCGATCGCGCAGTTCCAGGGCGTCAGCTTCCCGCTGGCCGAGGGCGAGGGCCTGATCCAGGCTGTCCGCCAGCTCTGCTACCACACGCTGCGCCTGCGCGACGAGGGGCGGCCGCACACGGCGGAAGCCGCGATGTGCAAGTGGCTCGGCCCCAAGACGGCAGTGGACGTCATCCACCAGTGCCTGCTGACGCATGGCCATTACGGCTGGTCGCTGGACCTGCCGCACCAGCAGCGGCTGCGGGACGTCATGGGGCTCGAGATCGGCGACGGCACGGCGCAGGTGATGAAGCTGATCGTGGCACGCGAACGGGCGGGCCGGGTGGCGGTGCAGTACCAGGCGAAGCGCTGAACCACGGCGCGGGGAGGAAAGAAGATGGACGAGCAGAGGCAGCGCCTGCTGGCGCGGCGCGACGCCATGGTGGCGGGCGGCTTCTGGCGCGACGAGACGCTGCTGGACCACCTGGCCCGCGCCGTCGCCGCCCGCCCCAGCCATACCGCCATCGTCGCCCGCCGGAGCGAGGGCGGCGCGGAGGCGCGCCTCAGCTATGCGGAATTGGACCGGCGCGCGACACTGGTGGCGATGTCGCTCCGCGACCGCGGCGTGGCGCGGGGCGACGTGGTCAGCTTCCAGCTTCCGAACTGGTGGGAATTCTCCGTCCTGCATCTCGCCTGCCTGAAGCTCGGTGCGGTCAGCAACCCGCTGATGGTGATCTTCCGCGAACGCGAGCTGGGCTTCATGCTGGGCCTGGCGGAGAGCAAGGTGCTGGTGGTGCCACAGCGCTTCCGCGGCTTCGACTACGCGGCGATGGCGGCGACTGTCCGTGCGCAGCTTCCCGTGCTGCGGCACGTGATCACCGTCGGCGGCGAGGGGCCGGACAGCTTCGACGCGCTGCTCTCTCCCGCTGGCGATCCCGCCGGCTTCCGTGCCGATCCGCCCGGCCCCGACGACGTGATCCAGCTTCTCTACACCAGCGGCACCACGGGCGAGCCCAAGGGGGTGATGCACAGCTCCAACACCATGCTGTCGAACCTCGTCCCCTTCGCCACGCGGCTGGGGCTGGGCGCAGACGACGTGATCCACATGCCCTCGCCGCTCGCGCACCAGCTTGGGTTCATGTACGGCATCGTGCTGCCGGTGATGCTCGGCGGCACCGCGGTGCTGCAGGACATCTTCACCGCGCCCGAGATGGCCCGCCAGGTGCGCGAGGAAGCCTGCAGCTTCACCATGGGCGCGACGCCCTTCCTCAACGACCTGACCGAGCATGTCGCCGCCACCGGCGAGGCGACGCCGTCGCTTCGCGTCTTCGTCTCCGCCGGCGCGCCGATCCCGCGCGCGCTGGTCGCCAAGGCGCGGCCGACGCTGGGCGCGGCGATCATCTCCGCCTGGGGCATGTCGGAGAACGGCGCCGTCACCACGACGCGCATCGAGGACCCGGAGGAGAAGACCACCGGCACGGACGGCCTCGCCTTGCCGGGGATGGAGTTGCGCATCCTGGACGCCGGGCCGGATGGCCAGGGCGCCTTGCAGGTGCGCGGCTGCTCCAACTTCGTCGGTTACCTGAAGCGGCCGGAACTGGACCCCAAGGATCCGGACGGCTGGTTCGACACCGGCGACCTCGCCCGCATGGATGCCGAGGGCTACATCCGCATCGCCGGCCGCTCCAAGGACATCATCATCCGGGGCGGCGAGAACATCCCCGTGGTGGAGGTGGAGGGGCTGCTCTTCCGCCACCCCGCGGTGGCGGAGGTGGCGATCATCGGCGTGCCCGATCCGCGCCTCGGGGAGCGCGCCTGCGCCTATGTGCGCCTGAAGGACGGCGCCGCGCTGAGCTTCGCGGAGATGGTCGCGCATCTGGAAGCGCAACGCATGGCGAAGCAGTACATCCCGGAGCGGCTGGAGATCGTCGCGGAACTGCCGCGGACGCCGAGCGGGAAGATCCAGAAATTCCGGCTCCGGGACATGGCGCGGGGAGCCTAACGCAGCACCCGCGCCGCGAGCGCGACGCAGCACTCGAAGACCTCGAGCGAATCGAAGGCGCGGTCGACCCCGTCCTCCGGCAGAAGCATGGGATGGCCGCCGCCCAGCAGCACGGCCCCCGGGATCATCAGGTTGTCGGGCAGACCGTGCTCCTCCACCAGGATGCCCGGCATCGGGTCCGGCAGCGCGGCGCGCTGCGCCAGGCTGCGCGCGGCGAAGGGCACGGCGCTGTTGGAATAGCCGAAGACCGGCCGGCCACGGCCGAGGAACCAGCCGATCTCCACCAGCGTCCCCGCATCGGCCGACGGGCCGCGGAACGGCGTCAGGTTAGCGATGGCAATGTCGCAGCCTTCCATCTGCGTGACCAGGCGGCGGAACAGCGCCTGCCAGTCGCCGTCGCCCTCCTCGTCCAGCGGCGCGATGCCGGTGATGCCGTGGCGGGCGCAGATCGCCAGCTTGCGCGCGGCATGCACGCGGGCCTCCGGGAGGAAGACATCGGGGCCGGCCAGGTATGCGGTGATCGCCACGCCGGCCCTTCTGCCACGCGCGCGAAGCCCCGGACAGTCAGCCGCCATGGTCGTTCCGCCGCCGCGCATCCAGCAGCAGGGTGAGGCGCCGCGCCCCGGCCTCGATCAGCAGCCAGGGCCGGCGCGGCGCGCGGTGCAGCAGGTCCTGTTGCAGCGTGTGCTCCAGGTGGCGGTCGCGCGGTTCGGTGCGCAGCACGCGGGGCGCGAAGGCGGCGGGACGGGGCGTGAACGACTCGGGCGGCATGACCCCAGACTAGAACAATTAGCGAACTTTAGTCCCGCCCCATCCGCGTACCGGCGCGGTTTTCCGCATGATCCACCCTTTCCACAGGCACAGTCGCGCGTGTCACACTCACGCCAGGAGGTAACGTCCCATGCCCTTCACCGCCCCCGCCCGCCAGACCGGCTGGATCGAGCGCCCCGATTGCCGCATCGCCTATCAGCGCGTGGGCGAGGGCCCGCCGCTGGTCTTCGCGCATGGCCTGGGCGGCTGCTTCATGTCCTGGTTCCAGCAGGTGGCCCATTTTGCGCCGCGCTACACCTGCATCAGCTTCAGCCATCGCGGCTTCTTCCCCTCCACCGCACCGGCGGGCGGGCCGGACCCGGCGGCCTATGCGGGGGACCTCGCGGCGCTGGTCGATCAGCTCGGCCTCGACGATATCCGCATCGTCTGCCAGTCCATGGGCGGCTGGACCGGCGTGGAATACGCGCTGCTGCGGCCCGGGCGCGTGAAGGCGCTGGTGCTCTGCGCCACGACGGGGTCGCTCGACCCGCGGCAGATGCGCGCGCCGGAGCGCGACATGCTCGAAGGCTGGGGCAAGGCCAGCGCCGCGGCGCGCGAGGACCTGCTGAAGCGCAACATCCTGCCCGCCGGCGGCGCGCCGATGGCGCAGGCGACGCCTGACCTGCACCTGCTCTACAGCCAGTTCGACGCGCTGACCGTCGGCATGGACAAGGAAGCTGTGCGCGCGAAGCTGTGGTCCGCGCGGACGCGCCCGCCCTCGGATCTCGCCAAGGCTGGCTGCCCCGTGCTGTTCATCCCCGGCGGCGCCGACATCGTGATCCCGCCCTTCGCCGCCCGCGCCATGGCGGCCGAGATCCCGGGCGCCCGCGTCACGCCGATCCCGGCCGCAGGGCATTCCGGCTATTTCGAGCACGCCGCCGGCTTCAACGCGCTGCTGGAGGCCTTCCTCGATGAGGTCGGCTGAGGTGATCCTCGGCCTCGACCAGGTGGTGCTGCCGGTGCCGGCGCTGGCGGCCTCCGTCGCCGCGTACCAGGCGCTGTTCGACGCCGAACCGGCACAGCGTGGCGAGGGCTGGGCGCGCTTTGCCCTGGCCAATACGGCCTTGGTGCTCATGCAGGGCAACGGCCCGCGCAGCCTGGCCTTCCGCGTGGCGTCGCTCGACAGCGCGGCGACGCTGGTCGCGCGGCGCGGCCTGCCCGGGGAGGCGCGCGACTGGCTCGGCGCGCCGGCCGTCGCGCTGGACGCGACGGCGGCGCGCGGCCTGTCGCTGCTGCTGACCGCGAACCCGGCGACGCCCGGCAATGGCCCGCGCCTCGACCATGCGGTGATCCGCAGCGCCGATCCGGAGCGGACCATCGCGCTGCTGGCCGGGCGGCTCGGCCTCGACCTCCGGCTCGATCGCAGCAACCCGGCCTGGGGGCAGCGCCTGCTCTTCTTCCGCTGCGGTGACACGGTGGTGGAGGTCTCCCACCCGCTGGCGGAGGGCATCGGCGATGCGCCCGACAGCCTCTGGGGCCTGACCTGGGGCGTGCCCGATGCCGGAGCGTGGCACGAGCGCCTCTCCGCCGCAGGCGTCGACATCTCGCCGCTGCGCACCGGGCGGAAGCCGGGCACGCGGATCTTCACCGTGCGCGACCGCGCGACCGGCCTGCCCACCGCCATTCTTGGCGCGTGACCCCGCGCCGCCAGGGCTGCTAGCCTTCCCGCAACGACACAGGGGAGGATGCCATGGCGCGCTGGCTGCTGGCTGCGCTGCTCTGCTGGCCCATGCTGGCCGCGGCGCAGGCACCGATCACCATGATCAGCCCCTTCCCCAATCCCGGCGGCGGATCGGGGCGCGTCTTCGCCGAGGCGCTGGGGCGCGAACTCGGCCATCCCGTCGTGCTGCTGCAGCGGGAGGGCGCGGCGGGTCTCGTCGGCATGCGCGCCCTGGCAGGCGCCGCGCCGGACGGGCTGACCATCGCCTACACAGCCATGACGCCGCTGGTCGTGCAGCCGCATCTCGTGCGCGACCTCGGCTACCGGCCTGAGGCCGTGCCCGCCATCTGCAATGTCGCCGAGAACATGCTGGGGCTGATGGTGCGGACGGATTCGCCCTTCCGCAGCCTCGCCGATGTCGTCGCCGCGGCGCGGCAGCGCCCGGTCACCTACGGCACGGCGGGGACCAACTCCCTGCCGCATCTCGGCATGCAGCGCGTGCAGGCGGCGACGGGCACCGACCTGACGCATGTGCCGCATCGCGGCGATCCGCTGGCGGTGACGGAGACCTATGCCGGGCGAATTGATCTCGCGGCCGTTTCCGTGGCCGCCGGCGCCGCGATGGTGGCGAATGGCGACCTCCGCATCATCGCCATGCTCGGCCGCGCGCGGCACCCGGAATACCCGGCCGTGCCGACTCTGGTGGAGCAGGGTGTCGAGGTCGTGCAGCAGAGCTTCGCCGGACTCTACGCCCCACCGGGCACGCCGCAGGCGCTGCTGGACCGCTACGAAGCCGCCTGCCGCCGCGCCGCCGACGACCCGGGCTATCGTCGCAGCGCCCAGGTCAGCGGCGTGGTGGTGACGGTCATGGGCGGGCGCGAGTTGACGGCGCTGGTGACGGAGGAGCGTGCCCGCGCCGGCGACGCGATCCGCGCCATGGGCGTGCAGCCGCAATAGGCCGGACAAGTCGCGGCGGCATCCTCTGGCCGCCGCGGTCCCAGCCCGCTTTGCTGCGTGCATGGCGTGGAAGGGACCCGCGTGCCGACCGAGGTGATGCTTCTGGTGCTGTGCGGCGCGGCGCTGCACGCGGGCTGGAACAGCCTGGTGAAGTCGGGGCAGGACAAGTTCCTCGACACGGTGCTGGTGGCGACCGGTGCAGGTCTCGTCAGCCTCATCGGCATTCCGTTCATGCCGATGATCGCGCCCGCAAGCTGGCCCTATGCCATCGCCTCCGGCGCGATCCATGTGGTGTATTTCATCCTGGTCGCGGCGGCCTATCGCGCCGGCGACATGGGCCTCGCCTATCCGATCATGCGCGGTAGCGCGCCGCTGCTGGTGGCGCTGGTGAGCGGCGCGGTGCTGGGGGAGCGGCTGTCGCCCGGTGCCTGGGCGGGCGTTCTGCTAATCTGCGGTGGGGTGCTGGGACTGGCGATGCCGCCGGGCGGTGCGGCGGTGGCGGGGCGCGGCCGGACGATCGCCTTCGCGCTCTGCAATGCCTGCGTGATCGCGCTCTACACGCTGGTGGATGGGACAGGGGCGCGGGCCTCCGGCGCGCCGATCGCGTATACGCTGTGGATCCTGGTGCTGACGGCCGCACCCCTGCTGACATGGGCCTGGATGCGGCGCGGTGCGGCGGTGCTGACGCATGCGCGGGCGCGCTGGCATGTCGGCGCCATCGGCGGGACGGCGACGCTCGGCGCCTATGGGGTCGCACTCTGGGCGATGACCAGGGCACCCATCGCCTCCGTTGCGGTGCTGCGGGAGACCTCGATCCTGTTCGCCATGGCGCTGTCCGCGATGCTGCTGCGGGAACGCGCAAGCTGGCTGCGCTATGTCGCGGCGACGGCGGTGGCGGTGGGCGCCGTGACCTTGCGGCTGGCCTAGGCAGGGCTCCTGGCCGGGCTAAGCTGCCTGCCGAACGAGGGAGAGACGCCATGGCCACCCAGACCGCCCTGCCGATCCTGGACCATGACCTGGCCGCGGACGAGACCGCCTGGATGGCGGCCGTCTACGCGGACTTCGCCAAGGCGCGCGGCGACTTCGCCGACCCGAAGGCGGCGCTGCGCCATGTCCTGTCGCAGGACCGGCACCGGCTGCCGACGCCGATGAACCTCGAGGGCAACGGCCCCTGGGTCGGCCGCAACGCGCATGACCGCGGCGTCGCCGCCGTGTTCCTGCCCCGCGTCGAACTGCACCGCCACGCGCATAGCCGGACCGACCAGTTCGTGATGTATGTCCGTGGCGAGGCCGAGGGCTTCTCGCTGGACGAGAGCGGCGCGCCGGTGCTGACGCCGGTGACCGGCGGCGGGCATTTCCACAACGCGCCCGATGCGCCGCATGCCTTCGTGCCGAAGGTCGGCGCGCCGATCCCCGAGGACTGGGAGATCGCCTTCATCGCCATCACGCCGCGCAACCTGCGGGAGGACACGCAGAGCGTCCCCGCGCCGGTGAAGGCGGCCTATACGGCGATCACGGGGCGGGAGCCGCCGGTCCATATCTGACCCCGCAGGTCCGACGTCGCGGCCGGCCCAGCCGGCCGAGCGCGTTTCTGCGCGCCGCGGCAAGTGCCGCGGAGCCAAGGCGGCGGATGCCGCCGCCCGGCGCCTGAGGGCAGAAAAGACTACTCCAATATCGTCGCGCGCCAGTGGATGCGGCGCTCCTCGATCGGGTAGCCGCCGGCCGCGGCGTGGTTGGAGCAGCGGTTGTCCCAGATCACGTAGTCATGCACGCGCCAGGAATGGTGGTACTCCCAGTCCGGCTTGATCATGTGCGGCGCAAGCTCGTCGAACAGCGCGTCGGACGCCTCTGGCGTCATGTCCGCAAAGCGCAGGAAATGCGTGGGGTTGATGTAGAGCGCGGTGCGCCCCGTCTCGGGATGCACGCGCAGCACGGGCCAGGCGACGGGGGTGTGGTCCCGGTCCTCGGGCTCCAGCAGGTCGTTGCCCTTCCGCGCGTGGCCGCCATAGACGTATTCCGCCTTTACGCCCTTCAGGCGTTCGCGCAGGTCCGCCGGCAGCGCCTCGGCCGCCGCATACATGTTGGCGAACCAGGTGTCGCCGCCCACCGAGGGGATCTCCAGCCCGTAGAGCTGCGTCGCCTTGCAGGTGCCGCGCCAGTCCCAGGGGCCATCGGTGTGCCAGCCCTGGCCGCGGGCGAAGATGGAGGTGTCCACCTTGCCGTCCGCCTTCTTCGTGTTCAGCCCCATCTCGGTCAGCTGCGGATACTGCGCGTTGCGGGTGCGGCGCACGACATGCGGCATCAGGCGCCCGAACCGCTCCGCGACGCCGAGGAATTGCGGCACGGTGAAATCCTGGTCGCGCACGATCAGCACCAGGTGGTCGAGCCAGGCCTGGTAGAGCTGGCGCCACTCCGCGTCGGTCATCCGCGTCATGTCGAGGCCGGTGACGATGGCGCCGACCGTGGCGGAGGCAGGTTCGATCCTCATCGGGCTTCTCCTCAGTTCACGGGAATACCGGCGCCGGCGATCACGCGTTTCCACTGCGCCACCTGCGGCTCCAGCCGCGCGCGATGCGCCTCCGGCGTCGCCTGCGCGGGCTCGAAGGGCAGGGTGTCCATCTGGGTCAGGCGCGCCCGCGTCTCCGGGTCCCGCACCGCGGCCTGCAGCGCGGCGGAGAGGCGCCGCACCACCGGCGCCGGGGTGCCGGCGGGGGCGTAGAGGCCGAACCAGGCGCTGATGTCCATCGCCTGCAGGCCGAGTTCCTCGGTCGTCGGGAGGTTCGGCAGCCCTTCCAGCCGCTGGCGGCCGGTGACGACGAAGGCCTTCACCGCACCTGCCCGGATCGGCTGGATGATGCCGGCGGTGACGTCGCAGAGCAGGTCCACGCGCCCGGCCTGCAGATCCGTCAGCGCCGGCGCGGCGCCGCGATACTGCACCATCGTCACGTTCGCCCCAGCCAATTGCTGGACCAGGATGGCGCAGAGATGCGTGGCACTCCCCTGGCCGGAGGAGGCGAAGCTGACGCCGTCCCCCTTCAGCCGGATATGCGCCAGCAGATCCTGCATCGTAGTGGCGGGCAGGTTCGGGTTGCCGACCAGCAGCATCGGCATGTCGGCGAAGAGGCCGACCGCCTCGAAGCTCGTCAACGGATCGAAACCGGGATTGGCGAAGAGCGCGGGCGCCGTGGCCAAGCCGATATGGTGCAGCAGCAGCGTGTAGCCATCGGGCGCGGCGCGGGCGACCTGCTGCGCGCCGATATTGCCGCCGCCGCCGCTGATGTTCTGCACCGCCACCGTCTGGTTGAGCTGTCGCCGCAGCGCCTCCCCCAGCACGCGGGTGACGAGGTCGGACCCGCCGCCCGGCGCATAGGGCGTGACCAGCGTGACGGTGCGGCTGGGCCAGGCGTCCTGCGCCGCGGCGGGCCAGGCGCAGAGCAGCGCGAGCATGGCGGCAAGGCGCGCCGTCCAGGACATCCGGTTTCCTCCCGCGGGTCGTGGCCCGCCGCGGCGATGCTACGGCGCAGGGGCGCGAGCCGCCAAGACGCCTTGGCGCTGAATCCCCGCCGGGGCTAGCCTTCCGGCCCAACGAGCGAGGAAACGTCCATGCTGATCCGCGCGGAGACGCTGCAGGCCGCGATCACGCGCATGCTGGAGGCCGCGGGCACGGCCCCCGACCCCGCGCGCATCGTCGCCGCCGACCTGCTGGAAGCCAACCTGCAGGGGCATGACAGCCACGGCGTGCAGCTCGCGCCGCGCTACGTGCTGAACGCGCTGGCTGGCAAGCTCGACCCCAAGGCCAATGCACAGGTGGTGCGGCGCGACGGCGCGGTGATCGTCGTCGATGGCGGCATGGGCTACGGCCAGGTGGTGGGGCGGCAGGCGATGGACCTCGCCATCGCCGCGGCCAAGGACAGTGGCGTCGGGCTGCTGGCGCTGCGCAACACGCATCACCTGGGGCGCATCGGGGCGTATGGCGATCGCGCCGCTCAGGCGGGCTTCCTCTCCATCCATTTCGTCAACGCGGTGACCGGGCCGGCGGTGGTGGCCCCCTGGCGCGGCAGCACGTCGCGCTTCGGCACCAACCCGATCTGCATCGCGGTGCCCGCGACGAAGCCGGGCGGGCATCCGCTGCTGCTCGACTTCGCCACCAGCGCGATCGCCATCGGCAAGGTCCGCGTCGCGCACTCCGCCGGCAAGAAGGTGCCGGAGAACAGCCTGATCGACCACACCGGCAAGCCGACCACCGACCCCGCAAGCATGTATGGCGCCGGCCCACGCGGCGCGCTGCTGCCCTTCGGCATGCACAAGGGATCGGGGCTGGCGCTGGTCTGCGAGATCCTCGGCGGCGCGCTGACCGGCGGCGGCACCAACCAGCCCGCCACGCCGAACGACCGCGGCATCGTCAACGGCATGCTGGCGATCGTCGTTGATCCCGCGCGCTTCGGCGACCTCGACGCCTTCCGGGCGGAGGCGCAGGCGATGATTGACCATGTGAAGACCTCGGCGCCCGGCGGGGACGAACCGGTGCTGGTCGCGGGCGAGCCGGAGCGGCTGACCAAGGCCGCAAGGCTGCGCGATGGCATCCCGGTGCCGGACGCGACATGGGACGAGATCCTGGCCGCCGCGGCGGAAGCCGGGATCACGCGCGGCGACCTCGCCGCCATCGCGGGAGTGTAGCGCCATGGCACCGACACCGCTTGCCGGCCTGAAGGTGCTGGAGGTGGGGCAGGCCGTGGCCGCGCCGCTGGCCGGCATGATCCTGGCGGAACTGGGGGCCGAGGTGATCAAGGTGGAGAAGCCCGATGGCGGCGACGATGCCCGCCTCTGGGGCCCGCCCTGGGTCGGCGACACCGGCATGAGCTTCCAGGCCTACAACCGCGGCAAGAAGGGCGTGACGCTGGACCTGAAATCGGCCGCGGATGTCGCCGTGCTGAAGACGCTGGCCCAGGACGCAGACGTGCTGATCCAGAACCTCCGCCCCGGCGTGGTGGAGGAGTTGGGCGTGGGGCCGGAGGCGATGCTCGCGGCCAATCCGCGGCTCGTCTACTGCTCGATCTGGGCCTTCGGCTATACCGGGCCGCTGAAGCTGGCGCCGGGCTTCGACCCGCTGCTGCAGGCCTATGGCGCGATGCTGTCGATCACCGGCGGGCCGGATGATCCGCCGACCTTCGCGGGCGCCGCCATCAACGACAAGGCGACCGCGATGTGGTGCGTCATCGGCGCACTGGCCGCACTCCGGCAGCGCGACAGCACGGGGAAGGGCTGCATCATCGATACCTCCCTCTTCGAGAGCGCGGTGGCCTGGGTGGAGACGCCGCTGAACGGCTATCTCGCCAGCGGCAAGATGCCGGCGCGGCACGGCACCGGCAGCGCCAACCTCGTCCCCTACCAGACCTTCGACACGGCGGACCGGCCGATCTGCGTCGCCGCGGGCAACCAGCGGCTCTGGGTGAAATTCTGCGCTGCTGCCGGCCATCCGGAATGGGCGGAGGAGGCGCGGTTCGGGACGGGCCGCGACCGCACCGCCAACCGCGACGCGCTCGTCGCCGCCATCCGTCCCGTGCTGCTGGCGCACGGGCGGGACCACTGGATGGCGGCCTTCGGCAAGGCGGGCGTGCCCTGCGCGCCGGTCAACGACCTCGCGGAGCTTGCGGAGACGCCGCAGCTCAAGGCGGTGGAGCTGCTGACCGAGGTTCCGGGCAAGGGCATCCGTGTCGTCGGCGTGCCGATCTCCTTCGACCGGCAACGACCGCGGCCGCGTGGCGCGGCGCCGGAGCTCGGCCAGGACAATGACGCGCTGCTGCCGAAGCGTTGACGCCAGCGGCGACGACCCCACACTGGCGTCCGAACCGGAGGACCCTTCATGCCGCTCGCCGACGAACACCGCATGCTGCAGGAGCTGGTCGCGAAATTCGTCGACCGCGAGCTGATCCCGCTGGAGCCCGCTATCCTCAAGCGCGAGTCGGAGGGCGGCAAGCATGGGCTGATCGAGGCGGAGAAGGGCCCGCTCCTGGCCAAGTGCCGGGAGCTCGGCCTCTGGGGCCTCGACAGCCCCGAGGAATTCGGCGGCGCCAACCTGCCCGTGGAAGCCCTGGCGCTGGTGAACGAGGAACTCGGGCGCACCATCACGCCCTTCATCTTCCCGCCCGACAGCCCGAACCTGCACATGATGCTGCAGGTCGCCAGCCCCTGGCAGCGCGAACGCTACCTCGAGCCCTATGCCAAGGGCGAGATGACGAGCTGCATCGCGATCAGCGAGCCCGGCGCCGGCGGCGACCCCGCGGGCATGACCACGCGCGCGGTGCAGGACGGCGACGACTGGGTGATCAACGGCCGCAAGATCTGGGTCAGCAACGTCCCCGCCTGCGACTTCATCATCCTCATGGCCCGCACCGGCGAGGGCAAGCGCCAGGAGGGCGTCACCGCCTTCATCATCGACAAGGGCACGCCGGGCTTCATCATCGAGCGCGAGATCCCGATGATCGGCGGCCGCCGCACCTATGAGCTGGTCTTCGAGGATTGCCGCGTCCCGGCGCGCCAGGTGCTGGGCGAGCTGGGCCGCGGCTATGCGCCGATGCAGCTGCGCCTGAACGTCCGCCGCATCGAGATGGGCGCGCGCTGCATCGGCATGGCGCGCCGCGCGCTGTCGCTGATGATCGGCCATGTGAAGGAGCGCACGACCTTCGGGCAGAAGCTGTCCGATCGCCAGGCGATCCAGTGGTGGATCGCCGATGGTGCCACCAAGGTGCATGCCTGCCGCCTGATGGTGCACGAGGCGGCGCGCACCATGGATGCCGGCGGCGACGTGCGCGGCGAGGCCAGCATGATCAAGGTCTTCAGCACGGAGATGGCGACCGAGATCATTGATCAGGCCATGCAGTCCTTCGGCGCCATGGGCATGACGAAGGAGCTGCCGTTGCAGCAGCTGGCCAACATGATCCGGGTGATGCGGATCTACGAGGGCCCGACCGAGGTGCACCGGATGTCGCTGGCCAAGCGGGTGCTGCGCGAGGGGATCTGAACGGCGGGATGGCCGGGTCCGGGCTCGGCCATGACGAACCCATGACACGTCATGCCCGGGCCTGACCCGGGCATCTCCGACGCTTGCCGTCGCGCCGATGACCGGCGATGCTGCGGTGCATGCAAGACCGCCGCTTCGACCTGATCGTCATCGGCGCCGGCATCGTCGGGCTGGCCCATGCGCTGCTCGGCGCGCGGGCCGGCCTGAAGGTGGCGGTGCTGGACCGGGACGCGCAGGCGAACGGCGCTTCCATCCGCAATTTCGGCTTCGTCACCGTCACCGGCCAGGGTTGGCCGGACACCTGGCGCCGGGCGCGGCAGGCGCGTGACATCTGGGCGGAGATCGCGCCGCAGGCCGGCATTCCCGTCATCCACCGCAACCTGCTGATGGCCTGCCGCCGGCCCGAAGCCGTCGCCTGCATCCGCGAGTTCGCCGCCAGCCCCATGGGCGGCGGCTGCACCGTGCTGCCCGCCGGCGCGCTGCCGGCGCCGCTCCGGGGCGACCTCCTCGGTGCACTCCATTCCCCGCACGAACTGCGCGTCGAGAGCCGGGAGGCGATCCCGCTGCTCGCCGCCTGGCTGGAACGCGCGCATGGCGTCGCCTTCCACTGGCGCTGCGCCGCGCTCTCCGTGGCCAGCGGCGTGGTGCACACATCGCGCGGCGAATTCCACGCCCCGCGCATTATCGTCGCACCGGGCACGGACCTCGTCTCCGTCGCGCCGGCGGTGTTCGAGCGGCGCGGCGTCACGCTCTGCAAGCTGCACATGCTGCGCCTCGCCGATCCGGGCTGGCGCATCCCGGGCGCGGTGATGAGCGATCTCGGCCTGCATCGCTACCGCGGCTATGCCGAGTGCTCATCCCTGCCCGCGTTGCGCGCGCGCCTTGCCGCGGAACAGCAGGCGCAGCTCGACAACGGGGTGCACCTGATCGTCGTGCAGGCGGCGGACGGCACGCTGGTGGTCGGCGACAGCCACCACTACGCCGCGACGCCGGATCCCTTCCAGCCTGAGGCCGTCGACGCCCTGATGCTGGAGGAATACGAGGCCGTGCTCGGCCCGCCGCCGCCGGTGGTGGAGCGCTGGACCGGCGTCTATCCCTCCGGCCCCGACGACGCCTTCTTCGAGGACATCGCGCCGGGCGTGCGGCTCGTTTCCGTCACCTCCGGCACCGGTGCCTCCACCGCCTTCGGCCTCGCCGGCGAGGCCCTGGCCGACCTGCTTGCATGAAGGACGCCATGCCATGCCCGTGAAGGCCGTGATCCTCGACTGGGCCGGCACCGTGCTGGACCATGGCAGCCGCGCGCCGATGGCCGCCTTCGTGGAAGCCTTCGCGCGGCTCGGCGTGGCGATTTCCATCGACGACGCGCGCGGGCCGATGGGCATGGCCAAGCGCGACCATATCCGACTTGTCGGCACCGCGCCCGATGTCGCGGCCGCCTGGCTTGCGAAGCATGGCCGCCCCTTCGACGACGCCGCGATCGACGCCGTGTTTGAGATCTTCGAGCCGCTGAACGTCGCCGCGGTCGAGCGGCCCGAGCATTCCACCCTGATCCCGGGGGCCAAGGCCGCGCTCGACTGGTGCGCCGCGCGCGGCATCCGCATCGGCTCCACCACCGGCTACACCCGGCCGATCATGGAACGGCTGGCGCCGCTCGCCGCCGCTCAGGGCTTCGTGCCGGAGGTGATGGTCTGCGCCGGCGATCTTCCGGCAGGCCGCCCCGCGCCGCTGCAGATGTGGTGGGCCATGGCGACCATGGGCATCTGGCCGGCCGAGACGGTGGTGAAGCTGGACGACACGCCACCGGGGATCGGGGAGGCGCGCAACGCCGGCTGCTGGGCCGTGGGCCTCGCGCTTTCGGGCAATATCGCGGGGCTGGGCGAGGCGGAACTCGCCGCGCTGGACGCGCCCGCGCGCGCCGCGCTGCGCGCGAAGGCGACGGCGGAACTGATGGGCTCCGGCGCTCACATCGTCGTCGATTCCATCGCCGAATTGCCCGCGGTGGTTGCGGAGATCGAAGCCCGGCTCGCCCGAGGGGAGCGCCCTTGAGCGGAAGCCCCGCGACTGTAATGGTAATGTCACGCCAAGGTCGCCACAGCGCGGCTAGCCATGGGACCAACGCCGTCGCCCCCAGGAAAGGTCAACCATGCTACGTCGTATGCTCGTTCTCGCCCTCTCGCTCGCCCTGGCGCCCCTCGCGGCCGAGGCGCAGCAGCGCACCCGCCTGACGGTCTATACCGCGCTCGAGAACGAGCAGTTGCAGCCGCTGAAGCAGGCGGCCGAGGCAGCGCTGCGCGACATCGAGATCGCCTGGGTGCGCGACAGCACCGGCGTCATCACCGCGCGCCTGGTCGCGGAGCGGCAGAACCCGCGGGCCGACGTGATCTGGGGGCTCTCGGTCTTCTCGCTGCTGCAGATGGAGGGGCTCGACATGCTCGAGCCCTATACGCCGCGCGGGGCGGAGGCGCTGCGGCCGAATTTCCGCTCCGACCGCAGCCCGATGACCTGGACCGGCATGGACGCCTTCGTCTCGGCGATCTGCTTCAACACGGTGGTCGCGCAGCAGCGCAACCTGCCACGGCCCACCACCTGGGCAGACCTGCTGAACCCCGCCTTCCGCGGCCAGATCGTGATGCCCAACCCGAACAGCAGCGGCACCGGCTTCCTCACCATCGCCGGCTGGATGGGCAGCATGGGCGAGCAGCCGGCCTGGGACTTCATGACCCGGCTGCATGAGAACGTGCAGGTCTATACCCATAGCGGCAGCGCGCCCTGCAACAACGCCGCGCGCGGCGAATACGGCCTCGGCATCAGCCTCGACATGCGGGCCGTCACGCTGAAGAACCAGGGCGCCCCGATCGAGATCATCGTGCCGACCGATGGCGTCGGCTTCGACATGGAAGGCACGGCGATCGTCCGCGGCACGCGCAATCTCGATGCCGCGAAGAAGCTGGCGGACTGGGCGGTCTCCCGTGCCGCGATGGAGCTTTACGGCCGCTGGTACGCCGTGCTTGCGCTGCCCGGCGTGCAGCCCGCGGTGCGCGGCTATCCCTCGGAGTTCGAGCAGCGCCTGGTGAACCAGGACTTCCGCAGCATCGCCGCGCGGCGCGACCAGATCCTGCGCGACTGGGCGGCGCGCTTCGACGGCAAGTCGGCGCCGCGTAACTGAGGCTGTCATGACCGACAGCGCCCTCGCCGAACGTCGCGCCGCCGCCGTGGCGCGCGGCGAGGCGCCCTATCTCGTCGTCGACCAGGTCTCCAAGACCTTCGGCACGGTCATGGCGCTGGAACGCGTCAGCCTGACGGTGGAGGCGGGGGAGTTCGTCTCCTTCCTCGGCCCCTCGGGCTGCGGCAAGACGACGCTGCTGCGGGCCATCGCGGGGCTCGATCCCGCGACCTCGGGCCGCATCAGCCAGGCCGGGCGGGACATCACCGCCCTGCCGCCGGCGGCGCGCGACTTCGGCATCGTCTTCCAGTCCTATGCGCTGTTCCCGAACCTGACGGTCGCGGAGAACATCGCCTATGGCCTGCGCGGCCCGTCCTGGCCGAAGCCCCGGCGGGCGCAGCGTGTGGAGGAACTGCTCTCGCTGGTCGGATTGGCCGAACACATCCGGAAATATCCCGCGCAGCTTTCTGGCGGGCAGCAGCAACGCGTCGCCCTGGCGCGGGCGCTGGCGAACGAGCCAGGGCTGCTGCTGCTGGACGAGCCGCTCTCCGCGCTCGATGCCATCGTGCGGCTGCACCTGCGGCAGGAGATCCGGGCCCTGCAACGCCGCCTCGGCGTGACCACCATCATGGTCACGCATGACCAGGAAGAGGCGATGGGTGTCTCTGACCGGGTGGTGGTGATGAGCCGCGGCCATATCGCGCAGATCGGCCGGCCCGAGGAGATCTATCGCAATCCGGCCAACCCCTTCGTCGCCGGCTTCGTCGGCCGCAGCGCGCATTTCACCGCCCGCGTGGACACGCCGCCGGGCATGCTGCAGGCGGAGGATGACGGCTGCCGCATCGAGGCCGATGCGGCGCGCGGCATGCTCTACGGCAACCGGGTGGAGGTGTTCATCCGGCCCGAGGATGTGCGCCTGTCACGCGCCGACGCCGGCGGTGCAGGCAGCTTCGCCGTGACCGTCAGCCACCTCGAATTCCTCGGCTCCGTCTGCCGGCTGACGCTGGAGGCCGGGACGCACCGGCGCCTGGAGGCGGACCTCGCCCCGGATGCGGCCCAGGCGCTGGGCGCCACGCCGGGCGCGAAGCTGGCCGCCGCCGTGCCGCCGGCGCGCGTTCTGGTCTTCCCCGCCGATGCCTGAGGCGCCTCTGGGCGGTGCGGCCGCGCTGCCAAGCCCGGTGCGGCCGCGCGCGGCACTGGACGCGCTGCTGCTGCGCGGCGGGCTCTGGGTGGCGGCCGCGGTGCTGGCGGTGGGCCTGGTGCTGCCGCTGGCGACGCTGCTGCTGCGTGCCTTCGAGGACCAGGCCGGCCAGTTCGTCGGCCTCGCCAACTTCGCCGCCTATGTCACCACCCCGGCGCTGCTCGGCGCGGCCTGGAACAGCGCCTGGACCGCGGCGCTGACGACGCTGGTCGTGGTGCCGACCGCCTTCCTGTATGCCTATGCACTGACGCGGTCCTGCATGCCGCTGAAGGGGCTGTTCCGGGCGATCATGCTGATCCCGGTGCTGGCGCCGTCGCTGCTGCCGGCGCTGGCGCTGATCTACCTCTTCGGCAACCAGGGCATGCTGCGCGGCCTGCTGATGGGAGAGAGCATCTACGGCCCGATCGGCATCGTCATCGCCCAGTGCTTTTACTGCTTCCCGCATGCGGCGATCATCCTGGCGGTGGCGCTGTCGACCACGGATGCTCGGCTCTACGAGGCGGCGGAGGCGCTGCGCGCGGGACGCCTGCGCATCTTCGCCACGGTCACGCTGCCAGGCGCGCGCTACGGCCTCGTCTCCGCCGCCGTCGTGGTGTTCACGCTGGTGGTGACGGATTTCGGCATCCCGAAGGTGATCGGCGGCCAGTTCCCGGTGCTGGCGACGGATGTCTACAAGCAGGTCGTCGGGCTGCAGGACTTCAACATGGGTGCGGTGGTCGGCATCGTGCTGCTGCTGCCGGCGGTCGGCGCCTTCCTGCTGGACCGCTGGGCTCAGGGCAAGCGGGCAGCGACGCTGTCTGGCCGCGCCGTCGCCTATGTGCCGCGGCCGCGACGGGGGCGCGACCTGCCGCTGCTGGGCCTCTGCCTCGGCGTCGCGGCGGTGCTGGTGGGGATCCTGGCCATCGCGGTCTGGGGATCGCTGATCCGCTTCTGGCCCTACACCCTGTCGCTGACGCTCGACAATTACGACTTCGCCCGCTTCGACGCGACGGGCTGGGACAGCCTGCTGGTCTCCGTGCGGATGGCGGCGCTGGCGGCGTTGCTCGGCAGCGTGCTGGTCTTCTGCACGGCCTGGCTGCTGGAGCGTGGGACTCCGCCCAGCCGGCTCGGCGGGGCGGTCCGCTTCGCAGCGACCCTGCCGCTGGCGGTGCCGGGGCTGGTGCTCGGCCTCGCCTTCATCCTGTTCTTCAACCACCCGGCCAATCCGCTGGGCTTCGTCTACGGGACGCTGGCGATCCTGGTGTTGAACTGCGTGGTGCATTTCTACACCGTGGCGCACCTGACCGCCGTGACGGCGATCCGCCAGCTTGACCCGGAATTCGAGGCGGTGAGCGCCTCCCTGAAGGTGCCGGCCTGGGTGACCTTCGGGCGGGTGACGGTGCCGATCTGCCTGCCCGCCATCCTCGACATCGCGGTCTATCTCTTCGTCAACACGATGACGACGGTGAGCGCGGTGATCTTCCTCTACGGGCCGGACACCAAGCCCGCCTCCGTCGCCGTGGTGCACATGGACGAGGCCGGGCAGGCGAGCGCGGCGGCGGCGATGGCGGTCTGCATCCTGGGCGTGACGCTGTCTGCGAAGCTGCTGCAGGTGGCGACGGGCGGGCTGGTGGAGCGGGCGACGCAGCGGTGGCGGCGGCGCGTCTGATCGGCGAAGGCGGTACGCCGGAGCCGTGAATCAGCCGCGCATCTCCGCCTGATTCAATACGCGGCTTCCAGGAGCTTGAGCGCGTCGGCGACCTGCTCCTCGGCCGAGCGCACGCCGGCATTGGCGTTGAAGTTCTTCACCGTTTCCGCGGCGACCAACGGCAGCTCGCCGCGGGGAATCTGCAGGACGCCGAGGCGCGTCGGCACGCCGATGCGTGTGTAGAGGGCTTCCAGGTGGTCGGCGACGGCGTGCGCCGCCGCCAGCGCGTCCATGCCGTCCCGCCAGACGCCGAGGGCCTGGGCCACGTGCCGGGCGGAGGCGAGATCGGGCGCCCGTTCCAGCCGGATGCGCGCGGCGTGCACCACGGAGGTGCTCTCCCCCTGCCCGACATGCGGGTAGCGGACATGCAGCGCGGTGGAGACGGCGTAGTTGCCGGCGAAGGCGCCGCCGCGGAAGCTGCGCTGGCCATCGTCTTCCGCGCGGTTCTGCAGGAAGGCGGCGAGCGCCAGATCGATGCGCAGCGCCGGATTGTCGAGCTCGTCCATCAGCCGCGGATAGGCGCGGTGGGCCAGGCGGAAGGCCTGGTCGCGGTCGCCCTCGACCAGCGGGTTCAGGCCGGTACGCGCCATGGCGGCGACGTTGCTGGCGAAGACGGTCGTCGCGGTGGAGCGGATGACGTCGCGCGGCGAGGACAGCAGCACCGCCTCGTCCAGGATGATCGCCTGGGGGCGCGTCTTCGGGTCGAAATACTCCATCCGGTGGTCGAGGTCGGGATTCTTCAGCCCCGTGCCGGCGCGGTTCATCGCGCTGGTCGGCGTGGTGGGAATGTTGACGATGGGCGGCTTCGGCGCGGTCAGGCGCGGGGAATAGGCGGGCTTGCCCTCCGGGTACTGCGTCATCAGCGCGAAGGGATCGCCGGCCTCGCCGAGGAATATCGCGATCGCCCGCACGGCGACCAGGACACTGCCGCCGCCGACGGCGATCAGCAGATCCGCGCCCGCATCCTTCGCTGCATCGGTCGCGGCGCGGACGGAGGCGTAGGTGCTGTCCTTCTCGATGCCGTCGAAGACGCCGGCGTAGAGCGTGCCCAGCGCCGCCTCGATCCGCCGCACCGTATCCGTGCGGCGATTCACCGAAGGGGAACAGATGACGAAGGCGCGCTTTGCCCGGGCACGCTCCACCGCCTGGCGCAGCCCCTGCTCGATCGCCTCGGCGCCGCAGGTCAGGCGCCATTCGTAGCCGGCGGCGCGGAAGACGCTCATGCCGCGGTGAAGCCGCCGTCGACGACCAAGCCGGCGCCGTTCATGTAGCCGGCGTCATCGGAGGCGAGGAAGACGATGCCCTTGGCGATGTCCATCGCCACGCCGAGCCGGCCCCAGGGAATCCCCGCCGTCACCACCTGGCGGGAGGGGCCGGTGTCGTTGCTGCCCTGGCGGCGGGCGCGGGCGACGAAGGTCTGCTCGCCCATGTCGGTCTCGATGACGCCGGGATGGATGGAGTTCACGCGGATGCGGTAGCCCTTGCGGCCGAATTCCAGCGCGGTGGACTTGGTGAACAGCGTCACGCCGCCCTTGGTCATCGAGTAGAGCGGATCGAGCTGCGAGCCGACGAGGCCGGCGATGGAGGCGAGGTTGACAATGGCGCTGCCATGCTCGCTGTCCTTGCCCGAGGCGGAGAGCGCCGGGATGGCCATCTTCGTGCCGAGGAAGACGCCGGTCATGTTCACCGCGACCAGGCGGTTCCATTCCTCCATGCTGATTTCCTCGATCGCCTTGCCGATGAAGACGCCGGCATTGTTGACAAGGATGTCGAGCTTGCCGAAGCGGGACTGCGCCAGCCCGATGGCGGCGGACCAGTCGGCCTCGCTGGTGACGTCGAGGTGGAGGTACTCGGCCTCCCCGCCCGCTGCGCGGATGGTTGCGACGGTCTCCTTGCCCTGCGCGTCCAGCAGGTCGCCGATGACGACCTTCGCCCCTGCCTTCGCCATGAGCTTGGCGGTCTCGCCACCGATGCCGCGCGCGCCGCCCGAGATCAGCGCAACCTTGCCCGTCAGATCGCTCATGGTGTTTCCCCCTCTGTGTCCGCGCTTGCCGGACGGCATGGCGCTGAACGGCACGTCCCGGTCCACACGGACGTCGCCCGGCAGCCCGAGCACCCGCTCCGCGATGATGTTCTTCATGATCTCGTCCGTGCCACCGGCGATGCGGTGGCCCGGCGCGCCGAGCAGCGTTTCCTGGAACAGCGCCTGCATCGGCGCCATGTCGCGGTTCATCACCACGCCCGCGGCGCCCTGGAGATCGAGCGCGAAGGACGCGATCTCCTGCAGCTTGCTCGCGGTGACGAGCTTGCCGATGGAGTTCTCCGGCCCCGGCCGCTGGCCGCGCGAGAGCTTGGTCACGGTCCGCATATGCGTGTGCTTCAGGCCGCGGGAGCGGACGTACCAGTCGGCCAGGCGTTCCCGCACCGCGGCGTTGCGGATGGCCGGGCCATCCCCGGTATCGAGGCTGCGGGCCAGGGCGAAGATTTCGTCGAAGTCGACTCCGACGCTGCCGCCGATGGTCATGCGCTCGTTCATCAGGGTGGTGAGCGCCACCTTCCAGCCGGTGCCGACCTCGCCCACGCGCGAGGTGTCCGGGATGCGGAGGTCGCTGAAGAAGACCTCGTTGAAGTTGGAGGTCCCGGCGATCTGCTTGATGCGCCTGACCTCCACGCCCGGGTCGCGCATCGGGATGACGAACATCGTCAGGCCGGCATGCTTCGCCGCATCCGGGTCCGTTCGTGCCAGCAGCAGGCCCCAGTCGGCGTAGTGCGCGCCGGAGGTCCAGATCTTTTGGCCGTTGATCACCCAGTCCGTGCCGTCCTTCACGGCGCGGGTGCGCAGCCCCGCGACGTCCGATCCCGCGGCGGGCTCGGAGAAGAGCTGGCACCAGATGTCCTCCCCGCGGACGGCGCGGGCCACGTGCTTCGCGATCTGGTCCGGCGTGCCATGCGCGATGACGGTGGGCACGCACATGCCGAGGCCGATCTCGTAGACGCCGCGGGGGACGGCGAAGCGCGCTTCCTCCTGCTGGAAGATCACGTGCTGCATGGGCGTGCCACCGCGGCCGCCATGCTCCTGCGCCCAGGTGATGACGGCGAAGCCGGCGGCGGCCTTCTTCGCCTGCCATTCCGCGGCGCGACGCAGCAACTCGTCATCGGGGATGCGGCCGCGGGTGACGGCGTTGCTGCCGGTCAGCAGCGGGGCATTGGCTTCGAGGAAGGCGCGAGCTTCGGCGCGGAAGGCGGCTTCGTCCGGCGTGTCGGCGAAATCCATGGTTCAGCCCTCCTGGTCTGCGTTGATCATCTCGAGCCGGCTGACCAGCCGATCCTTCCACCAGGGCGCGCCGCCCAGCGCCAGGCCCAGCAGCTTCGACCGCCGGTAGAACAGGTGGCAGTCGGCGGCCCAGGTGAAGCCCATGCCGCCATGGACCTGGATGTTCTCCTTCGACGCCAGGTGGAAGGCCTCGGTGGCGCTGACACGGGCCGCGGCGGCGGCGGTGGAGAGGTCCGGCGCGTCCGCCTGTAGCGCCCAGGCGGCGTAGTAGGCGTTGGACCGCGCGAGTTCGTTGGCGACGTAGATGTCGACCAGCTTGTGCTTGATGGCCTGGAAGCTGGCGATGGGGCGGCCGAAGGCGTGGCGCTCCATGGCGAAGTCCTTCGCCATCTCGAGGCAGGTACGCGCGCCGCCGATCTGCTCGAAGGCAATGGGCACGGCGCTGCGTTCCAGCAGGGCTTCCATCGCCGCCCAGCCGCGCGCAGCGGGCAGCTTCTCGGCGGGCGCGCTGGCGAACTCGATGCGGGCCTGGCCGCGCGTGGGGTCGAGGCTGTCGAGGGCCGTGCGCGTCACGCCGGGGCCGGCGAGGTCCACCAGGAAGAACCCGATCTCGCCATCGACGTCGCGCGCGGCGACGACGGTGCGGCCCGCGATCATGCCATCCGCCACGGGCCACTTGGTGCCGGTCAGCTTGCCGCCACGGACCTCGGCCCGGATGAAGCGCGGGTGCGGGTTTCCCGGCCCTTCGGACACGGCGACGCAGAAGATGGTCTCGCCCGTCGCCAGGGCCGGCAGGTGGGTGCGCTGCTGGTCGGCATCGCCCGCCAGCATCAGCGCCTCGGCGGCCATGCAGGCGGAGGTGAAGGGAATGGCGGCGACGGCGGCGCCGAGCTCCTCGGCCAGCACGCAGAGGCCTTCGTGCCCGAGACCGCTGCCGCCCAGCTCCTCCGGGATCGCCGCGCCGAGCCAGCCTAGCTCCGCGATCGCGGTCCAGGTCGCGGCGTCATAGGGCTCTGCCCCGTCGAGCACGCGCCGCACCGATGTGGTGGGCGCATTCTTCGTGAGGAAGGACCGCGCCTGCTCGCGCACCGCGAGCAGCTCGTCGGCGAATTCGAAGTTCATGGACCGGTTCCTCCGCCGGTCCAGCTTAATCCGCGGGATCGCGGCGGGGCAAACGCCCCGCGCGTCCCATCTGTTCTCGGCCCTGAACGTCGACAGGTTCAGGGCCCCCTCAGTCGGTGGGCGCCATTCGGCGCCTCGGCCCGGTCAGGAAACCGGGCCGCCGACATCCGGGATCACGCCGCGGCGAGCGCCTGGCGCCGGCCCAGCAGCCGCGCCGGATCCAGGGCAAAGGCGCCAGCGCCGAGGCCGGCTTGCACCAGCAGCAGCAGGGTCCAGAAGGCCGGGAACTCCCAGCCGCCGCCCTTCGCCGTGAAGACCCAGCCATTGCCGGCGTGCTGGAAGGCGGCGCCGATCATGATGGGCAGGAAGGCCAGCGCCACGGCGCGCGTCCAGACGCCGAGGATCAGCGCGATGCCGCCCGCGATCTCGGCGAAGGTCACGACGGCGCCGAGCACGGGCGGGTAGCCGATGCTGCCGAAGTAGCCCATCGTCCCCGCCAGCCCGAAGGTGCCGAGCTTCAGCACCGCGCCATGCGCGAGGAAGAGAAGCCCCATCGAGACGCGCAGCAACGCGGCGGCGTAGGGGGTGGTCACCTTGGTGTCGATCATCGTCCGGGTCTCCGTTCGTGGTGACCGCAAGCTGCGCTTCTTCCGGCGCCGCTTCCAACGCGAAGCCGGAACACCCATCATCAGGGCGGTGAATGACGCGGGCGCCGCATGGCCGATCTCTCCAGCCTCGACCTGAACCTGCTGCGGGTCTTCGACGCGGTGGCGCGGGAGCGGCACGTGACGCGCGCGGCGGCGAAGCTGAACCTCTCGCAGCCGGCCGTGTCCAACGCGCTGGCGCGGCTGCGCGCGGCGCTGGGGGATGAGCTGTTCCTGCGCCGGCCCGGCGGCGTCGAGCCCACCGCACTGGCGCTGTCGCTGGCGGAGCCGGTGGCCGAGGCGCTCGACCGCATCGCGGAGGCGCTGGCGAGCCAGGCGCCCTTCGATCCCGCAGCGACGAACCGCGTCTTCCCCGTGGCGATGAGCGAATACGCGGAGGCCGTGCTGGCGCCGACCCTGCTGGCGGAGATGACGCGGTCCGCCCCCGGCGCGCTGCTGGCGATCCGCCATGCCGACCGTACGAACTGGGAGATGCTGCTGACCGGCGGGGCGGCGACGATGGCGGTGGGCGTACTGCCGGAGCCGCCGGCGATCTACACGCGCCTCCGCCTGCTGCCGGAGGCCTTCTGCACGCTGATGCGGCCGGGCCATCCCCTGGCGCAGGGCGACCTGACGGTGGAGCGCTTCGTCAGCGTGCCGCATGTGCTGCATTCGCCGAACGGCTCGCGCGACGGCGCGCTGGACCGGGTGTTGGCGGAGGCCGGGTCGCCGCGGCGGCTGGGCGCGGTGGTGGCGCATCTCTCCGCCGTGCCGGAGATCCTGCAGCGGACGGACATGATCATGACGCTGTCGGCGCGCCTGGCGAAGCTGCTGGCGAAGGCGCATGGCCTCGTGCTGCGGGACCCGCCGATCGAGATCCAGCACACGCGGCTGTCGCTGATCTTCCATCGTCGCTTCGAGAACGACGCGGGCCATGCCTGGCTCCGGCGGCTGGTGCTGCAGGTGGCGCGGGAGGTGGAGCCCGCGCGATGATCGAGCACGACCATGTCATCGTCGGTGCAGGCAGCGCGGGCTGCGTGCTGGCGGCGCGGCTGAGCGAGGACGGTCGCAGCACCGTCGCGCTGATCGAGGCCGGCGGACCGGATCGCCACCCCTATATCCACATCCCCGCCGGCTATGCGCGAATCCTCGACCATCCGCGGCTGACCTGGGGCTACCGCACGCAGCCCGACCCCGGCACGGGGAACCGCGCGCTCGACTATCCGCGTGGAAAGGTGTGGGGCGGGTCCTCCTCGATCAACGGGCTCGGCCATGTGCGGGGGCATCCGTCGGACTACGACCTCTGGGCGCAGAAGGGCTGCACGGGCTGGGGCTGGGACGACCTGCTGCCCTATTTCCGCAAGCACGAGGCCTTCGCGGGAGAGGCCGGCGCCCTGCGCGGCACGACGGGACCGCAACCGGTGGAGCCGATCGTCGACCGCCTGCCGCTGTTCGCCCATCTCGGCGCGGCGGCGGAGGCGATCGGGCTGCCGCACCTGCCCGACATGAACGGGCCGACGCGAGAGGGCTTCGCGACCTTCCAGCAGACCCGCCGCGGACGGCGGCGCGTCTCCGCCGCGCGCGGCTACCTGGTGCCGGCGCTCCGACGACCGAACCTCACGCTGATCGACCTTGCGCTGTGCCTGCGCATCGTCGTGGAGGCGGGACGCGCAGTCGGCGTCGCCATCCGCCGCGACGGCGTGGAGCAGGTCGTGCGGGCGCGACGGGAGGTGATCCTCAGCGCGGGCGCCATCGGCTCGCCGCAGCTTCTGATGCTGTCGGGCATCGGGCCGGCCGATCACCTGGCGCAGCACGGCATCACGGTGCTGCAGGATAGGCCGGGTGTCGGGGCCAACCTGCAGGACCACTACATCACGCGCCTGACCTTCCGCCTCGCCGGCGATGCCTGGAGTGCGAATCGCCGCATCCACGGCTGGCGGCTGCTGCCGGAGGTGCTGCGCTGGGCGACCCGCGGCGGCGGCGTGCTGACCTGGTCGCCGGGGATGTTCAGCCTTTTTGCCCGGACGGCGCCTGGTCTCGAGGCACCGGACATCCAGATCAATGGTGGCCCCGTCTCGTGGAAGGACGGCATGATCGGCGTGCCGGAGGATGCGCCGGGGATGACTCTGGGGGTCTGGCAGTGCCGGCCGGAGAGTCGCGGCACGATCCGTCTGGCCTCACCCGATCCCGCCGCCACGCCGCTGATCGCACCGCGCTACCTGGCGACGGAGAACGACCGCGCCGCGGTGCTGCGCGGCGTGCGGCTGGCGCGGCGCTGGATGGCTGCGGCGCCGCTGCGCGACATCGTGCTGGGCGAGGTGCGGCCCGGCCCTGCGG
>JAIYAI010000781.1 GCA_027489135.1 Acetobacteraceae bacterium | reverse complement strand
GTGACGGGCGCGAAGGCCGCGGCATGGTCCCAGGGCAGGCGGGCGAAGACGTAGGGCAGCATGGAATAGCTGCTGTCCATGGCCAGCAGCGTGTGCCCGTCCGGCGCGGCGCGCGCGACCTCCGCCGTGCCGATAGTGCCGCTGCCGCCGGAGCGGTTTTCCACGACCACGGGCTGGCCGAGGATCGGCGCGATGCCCTCCGCCACCTTGCGGGCCACGACGTCGGTCGCGCCGCCCGGCGGATAGGCGACGATCACGCGGATCGGGCGCATGGGGAAGGCCGTCTGCGCCAGGGAAGGTCGGGCGAGGAGCGGCAGCAGCAGCGCAGCGCGGCGGGTCGCGCGCATCACGCGTGGCCGCTGCGCGTGCGGCGCACCGCGTCCAGCCAGCCGGCATGGCGCCGCGCCGCCTCGTCGCGCCCCATCGCCGGTGTGAAGCGCTTGTCGAGCCGCCAATGCGTCGCGGTGGTGCCCGGCGGCGGGAACAGCCCCGCCTGCAACCCGGCCAGCCAGGCGGCACCCAGCGCCGTCGTCTCCTGCACCACGGGCCGATCCACCGGCGCGCCGAGCAGGTCCGACAGGAACTGCATCGTCCAGTCGCTGGCCGTCATCCCGCCGTCCACGCGCAGGACGGTCCGGCCGGCGCCATGCCAGTCCGCCTGCATCGCATCCAGCAGGTCCTTCGTCTGGTAGGCGACGCTCTCCAGCGTCGCCCGCGCGATCTCCGCCCGCCCCGTCGCGCGCGTCAGCCCGAACAGCGCGCCGCGCGCCTCCGCATCCCACCAGGGCGCGCCGAGGCCGACGAAGGCCGGCACCAGGTAGACCGATTGCGCCGGGTCGGCTTGCGCCGCCAGCGCCCCCGTCTCCGCCGCGCTGCCGATGATGCCGAGGCCGTCGCGCAGCCACTGCACGGCGGCGCCGGCGACGAAGATCGCCCCTTCCAGCGCATAGGTCCGCTGGCCGCCAAGCTGCCAGGCGATGGTGGTCAGCAGCCGGTTCTTCGACAGCACCGGCTCTGCGCCCGTGTTCAGCAGCGCGAAGCAGCCGGTGCCGTAGGTGGATTTCAGCATGCCCGGCGCGAAGCAGGCCTGGCCCATCGTCGCCGCCTGCTGGTCGCCCGCCATGCCACGCACCGCGACCGGCGCACCGAGCACGCCGGTGCTGCCGAACTCCGCCGCGCAGTCGCGCACCTCCGGCAGCAGAGCGGCGGGGATCTGCAGCAGGTCCAGCAGGTCCGGATCCCAGGCACCGCGGTGGATGTCGAACAGCATGGTGCGTGCGGCATTGGTGGCGTCCGTCGCGTGCACGCGCCCCTCCGTCAGGCGGAACAGCAGGTAGCTGTCGATCGTGCCGAAGCAGAGCTCGCCGCGCGCCGCCCGGTCCCGCGCACCGGGGACGTGGTCCAGCAGCCAGGCGAGCTTGGTCGCGGAGAAATAGGGGTCGAGCAGCAGCCCCGTCCGCTCCCGCACCAGCGCCTCGTGCCCGCCGGCGCGGAGGCGGGCACAGAATTCCGCCGTGCGCCGGTCCTGCCAGACGATGGCGCGGTGGATCGGGCGGCCGGTGGCGCGGTCCCAGACCACCACGGTCTCGCGCTGGTTGGTGATGCCGATGCCGGCGACCTGTCCAGCGCTGGCGCCGCCCTTCGCCAGCGCGTCCCGCATGACGGCGACGGAGGCCTGCCAGATCTCCTCCGCCTCGTGCTCCACCCAGCCGGGTGCGGGGAAATGCTGCTGCAGTTCCTGCTGTGCGGTCGCCAGCGGCTGCAGGTCGGCGCCGAAGAGGATGGCGCGCGTCGAGGTCGTCCCCTGGTCGAGCGCCAGGAGGAAGGGGCCGGTCTTGGACGTCATGGTGATGAGCCTAGCGCCCGATCGTCCGAGGCGGAAACGCCGCGGACGTGAATCGGCCGCGGGGAAGCGTGTGCGATCGTCCGAGGCGGAAACGCCGAGGGCGTGAATCGGCCGCTCAGTCATGCTCCCCCTCGACAGGCGGGGGGGCCAGCGCGACACAATGCTGCAGCGCAGGAGAGCCCCATGCCCGTCATCAACCGCATCGCCGACTTCGCCCCCGAAATGGCTGCCTGGCGGCAGGACTTCCACGCCCATCCGGAACTCGGCTTCCAGGAGGAACGGACCAGCGGCATCGTCGCCGCCCTGCTGCAGGACTGGGGGATCGAGGTGCATCGCGGCATCGCCGGCACCGGCGTTGTGGGCGTCCTGCGCAACGGCTCGTCCAAGCGCGCCGTCGGCCTGCGCGCAGACATGGACTGCCTGCCGATGACGGAGCGCCCGGACCGCCCCTGGCGCAGCACGGTGGAGGGCCGGATGCACGCCTGCGGCCATGACGGGCACACGGCGATGCTGCTCGGCACGGCGAAGTACCTGGCGGAGACGAAGAATTTCGACGGCACCGTGCACTTCATCTTCCAGCCCGCGGAAGAGGGCGGCGGCGGCGGCAAGGTGATGGTCGATCAGGGGCTGTTCGACCGCTTCCCCTGCGACCAGGTCTTCGCCATCCACAACCAGCCCGGGCTCGCGCTGGGCGAGGCGACGATCACCGCGGGGCCGCAGCTGGCCTCAGCCGACGGCGTGACGATCACCATCCAGGGCCTGGGAGGCCATGCCGCGCGGCCACATGGCGCGATCGACCCCGTGCTGATCGGCAGCCATATCGTGGTGGCGCTGCAGAGCATCGTGGCGCGCCGCACCGACCCGCTCGACAGCGCGGTGATCAGCATCTGCCAGTTCCATGCCGGCAGCGCGGGCAACGTCATCCCGGACAACGCCATGCTGAACGGCACCATCCGCACCCTGAAGCCCGAGACGCGGGAGCAGATGCAGGTGCTCATCCGCCAGATCGCGGAAACCACCGCCGCGGCGCATGGCGGCAGTGCGGAGGTGGTCTTCAAGCACGGCTATCCGCCGATGGTGAACCATGCGGAGGCCTCCGAGCGCGCCGCCGGCGCCGCCTCCAAGGTCCTGGGCACGGACCGCATTCGCCGCAACGCGCCGCCGGCGATGGGCGCCGAGGATTTCTCTTACATGCTGGAAAAGCGGCCGGGCTGCATGATCAAGCTCGGCCAGAAGGCCCCCGATGGCCGCGGCGCGGTGCCGCTGCACCACCCGGACTACGACTTCAACGATGACGCGGCGCCGATCGGGGCGAGCATCTTCGCGGCGATCGTCGAGCAGGAACTGCCGCGGGGATAGGGTTGCAGGAGTTGCCGCGGGGATAGGGTCGCAGGGGCTGCCGCGCGGATAAGCCTTCCGGGACCTGTCGCGGGCACGCTTCGCGCACGCCGGCGGCGGCGGGGGCCATGGCAGGGGCCGCAGGCCGCCCCACCGCCGACGTCCCTTCATCATTCGCCAAGCGTCGTCATGGTATCGCGACGTCGCGATCCCCGCGTGCTGGCCCGCCAGGATCATTTCACATCGCTGTTTAAGGGGTCCGGAATTATACTAATAGTAGTATATTGCCCGGATGATACAACCGGCCGCGTGCAGCACAGCCGGCGGTCCCCGGCATGCCGCTCCGCGCATGCCGGGGCTCCCCCGGTGGCCGCCCGGGTCCGGAGGTCACCGATGCAAGAGACGTTCTGTGAATTCAGCTTCGACGCGGCCCACAAGACGACGCCGGAAACGCCCTTGCATGGGCATACGTTCCGCGTGCGCGTGGTCATGACCGGGGAACGGGCCCCGGTGGTCGGCTGGTCGCACGACCTGACGGAGGTTGAGGCCGTGCTCGCCGATGTGCGCCGGACGGTCGACCACCGCTACCTGAACGACGTTCTCGGTTTGGAGACGCCGAGCCTTGAGAATGTCGCGCATTGGCTCTGGGACCGTTTCGAACCCCGGATTCGTGGCCTTACCCGCATCGAGGTGAGCCGCGGAGCCCGCGGCAGCTCCGAGGGGGTGATCCTCCACCGGCCTGTGTGAGCAAGGATGATCCGTGCCGTGTCGAACCGTCTCACCCGCCGTGCCCTGCTGGGCACCTTCGGCGCGCTGCCCGCGCTGCAGGTTCTCGCCCAGCCGGGCCTGCGGAGCCCGCAGGAGACCCCGCTCCTCACCGTCTCGGGCCGCATCGGGCAGCGCAACCAGGGAACCACCGCGGTCTTCGACCGGCCCATGCTCGAGGAACTCGGCGTCGCCGGCTTCTCGACCACGACCCCGTGGTACGAAGGGCCCGTGCGCTTCGAGGGCGTCCCCATGCGGCGCCTGATGCAGTCCGTCGCCGCCGTGGGGGAGACGGTGACGGCGATCGCGCTCAACGACTACTCCACCGACATCCCGATGGCCGACTTCACGCGCTTCAACGTGCTGCTGGCGATGCGGCGCGACGGCCGGCCCATGCGGGTGAGCGACAAGGGGCCGCTCTTCATCGTTTATCCCTACGACTCGGACCCTGAACTGAAGGCACGGCAATACTACAGCCGCTCCGCCTGGTCGGTCGCGCAGCTGATCGTCAAGTGAGGATGTCGGGATCGGCAGCCATCGTCGGGCGCCTGCCGGTTGCGGCGCGCGACGCCCACGCCGGCGCGCGTGCCCAGGGCTGGATCCTGGGCATCGCCGCCGTGCTGGCGCTGGCCGCCGCCTTCGCGACCAACGCCCTGCTCGACCGGCAGGAGGCGCTGCGCAGGACCTCGCCCTACAACGTCACCTTCACCGCCGCCCAGGCCGCGGTGGAGGTCGCGCGCCTGCAGGCCGCCGCCGCCGCCTTCGCGGTGATCGGCGGCGAGGCCGAGCGCGAGACGCTCGAGCTCTGGCTCGATCTCCTGATCAGCCGGGTCGCCATGCTTCGAAGGGGCGAGACGGGCCGCTTCGTGCGCGCGAATGCCGAGGTGGCGGACATCATCGACACCCTCGACGCGACGACGGACGCCACGCGCGCGCTGCTCGACCGGATCGACCGGCCGGACGCGGCGGCCGACCTGATCGTCCTGCTCCGCCGGCTCAATCCCAGCATGGCGCGGCTGCTCTCCCTCGCCCACAACGCGGCCGCGGCACAGTCCACGCGTGACGCCGAGGAACTGGACAGCCTGACCTGGCGCTTCGGCGCGCTGCTGTTCGGCCTGATCCTCTGCAGCGTCGCCTTCGCCGGCATCGCGCTCTGGCGCAACCGCCTGCTCGGCCGCGCCCATGCGGCGGTGCAGGACCTCGTCGTCGACCTGACAGAGACCAGCACCAGCCTCGCCGCCGCCAACGACCGGGCGGGCCGGGCGATGGACGCGCTGCAGCGGCAGAACATGGCGTTGCAGGCCCAGGACGCCGCGCTGCAGCGGCAGAACGGGCTGTTCGACGCGGCGCTGAACAACATGTCGCAGGCGCTCGGCATGTTCGACCCCGAGCATCGGCTGATCGTCTGCAACCGCCGCTTCGGCGAGCTGCTGCGCCTGTCGCCCGCCATGCTCCGGCCTGGCGCCTCGGCGGTGGCCATCATGGCGGAGGCGGCCGAGGCCGGCGCCTTCGGACAGGACGCACTGCAGGCCGTCTGGAGCGAGCACCGCCGCCTCGCCGCCCTCGGCCGCGGCGCCACCTTCGTGCGCGAGGACCGGGACGGTCGGTCGCTTTCCGTCTCCCACCGGCCGATGGCCGAGGGCGGCTGGGTCGCCACCTACGAGGACGTCACGGAAAGCCGGAAGGCGGAGGCGCGGATCCGCCACATCGCCAACCACGACGTGCTCACCGGCCTGCCGAACCGGCGGCAGTTCAGCGAGCGCCTGGCGGAGGCGCTGGCCGCACCCACCGCAAGCGGCCGGGAGGAGCATCACGCGGCGGCGGTGCTGCTGATCGACCTCGACCACTTCAAGAACGTGAACGACACGCTCGGCCACCAGGCGGGCGACGCGCTGCTGCGGTTGGCGGCCGAACGCATCACCGGCTGCCTCCGCCCGAAGGACCTGCTGGCGCGGCTCGGCGGCGACGAATTCGCGGTGCTGCTGCGCGGCAAGACGATCGATGTCCCCGAGCTGGAGGGCATCGCGCACCGCATCGCCGGCGTGCTCGCCGAGCCCTTCCTCATCGACCGCTACCGCGCGAACATCGGCTCCTCCATCGGCATCGCCCTGGCGCTGGAGCCCGGCCTCGATGCGGACACGGTGATGAAGCACGCCGACGTCGCGCTCTACCGCGCCAAGTCGGCCGGGCGCGGACGGCACAGCATCTTCGAGGCCGCCATGGCGGCCGACCTGCAGATGCGCATGGAGCTGGAGAACGACCTGCGCCTGGCGCAGGCGGGGCAGGAGCTCGTGGTGTTCTACCAGCCGCTCTACGACCTCCGCCGCGGCCAGCTCTCGGGGTTCGAGGCGCTGCTGCGCTGGCGCCATCCCCGGCACGGCCTGGTCTCCCCCGCCGAGTTCATCCCGATCGCCGAGGAGACCGGGCTGATCGTGCCGATCGGTGCCTGGGTGCTGCGTCGCGCCTGCGCCGACGCCGCGGCCATGCCGGTGGCGGTGAAGGTGGCGGTCAACATCTCCCCCGTGCAGTTCGCCGGGGACGACCTGCCTGCCGTGGTGGAACAGGCGCTGGCCGAC
>JAIYAI010000343.1 GCA_027489135.1 Acetobacteraceae bacterium | reverse complement strand
TGGAGCAGGGGTGATCGGGGTCGCGATGGCGCTGAGCGACAGGCCGCCGTCCAGCACGGCAACATTGTCGATGATTGCCGTCGCCGCCCCGCCCGCGCCGGCGGGGGCGCCGTTGCCGGCCCGGCCGCCGGCGCTGCCGTCATAGGTCGTGACCGTGGTGGTCGGGATCTCGCTGCCGCCGGGAAAGAAGGTGACCGCGGTGGTGCCGTCATACCCGGCATCGCCGCCGGCAGCGCCGGCGCCGCCGCCGCCGCCGCGCCCGCCGGTGACCGTCAGGCGGAGGAACAAGGCATCGGATTGCGCACCCTCGGCATCGCCGCCGAGCGCATAGGTGGCGTTCAGGCTCTTGCCGGTGGCCGATCCGCCCGCGCCGCCGGCTCCGCCCTGGCCGCCCGCGCCGCCGGGGCCCCAGGACCAGTTCGGCCCGGTGGCGGCGAAGACGCCCTCCGCGCCGATGCCGCCATTGCCGCCGGTGCCGCCATCGCCGCCCAGCATGGTGCGCTGGATGACCACCACATCCGGCAGCGGGCCCGGCGGAAGCCCGATGCCGCCGGTGACCTTGCTCAGCACCGATTCCCCGGCCGCCGCGGCCAAGCCGTTGGTGCCGGACTGACCCGGCGCGCCGCCGAAGGCGCCATCGGCGCCGTTGCCGCCCTGGGCGCCGAAGTGGTTCTCATGATCGGCATAGGCGAGCGGGTCGTCGCGATTGTTCTCCACCCCGATGCTCAACCGCTGGCGGAAGGTGAGGCCGGTGGAATCCGTGACCTCGACGGTGACGCTGTGGTTCTTGTCCGTCTCGAAGTCGAGCACCTGGGCAGTGCGCAGCGTGGCGCCGTCGATCGTGAAGAAGGCGATGTCGCCGCCGACCAGCGCGAAGGTGAAGCTGTCGCCGGGATCGGGATCGACCGCACCCAGCAGGCCGATGGCCGTGAAGGGCAGGAGGTTCTCCGCAACGCTGGCGGGCGTGAGGGTGATCGCCGTCGGACGGGGCATGATCGTTCCTCCCTGTTGTTGTATCGGGAGGATACCGACTGGAATGTCCGAAAGACAACGTATCAGGGGTAGCGACGGCGGGGTGTCGTGCCACTTGCGGTAACAGGCGAATCCATGGATCAGCCGCGCCGCAGGACCACCACGAGGTTGTTCGCCGGCATCTCGGTCACCGCGGGGGCGCCGAAGCCGGCCACCGCGCCGGCGGCGGCCACCGCCTCCAGGTCGCGCACGCCCCAGCGGGGATCCTGGGCGCGCAGCGACTGGTCGAAGGCGGCGTTGGACGGCGCGGTATGGGCGCCGCCGCGGCGGAAGGGCCCGTAGAGCGCAAGGGGCCCACCGGGCGGCAAGATGCGCGCCGCGCCGGCGAGCAGCCCGAGCGCGGCATCCCAGGGCGCGATGTGGATCATGTTGATGCAGAGCACGGCGTCGGCGGCCGCGATGGGCCAGTCGGCGGTGGCGTCCAGCGCCAGGGCCGGCCGCAGGTTCGCCAGCCCCGCCGCCTGCCCCCAGGCATCGATGCTCGTCCGCGCGACCGGGTCGGGATCGCTGGGCTGGAATGCCAGGTCCGGCAAGCCGGCGGCGAAATGCACGGCATGCTCGCCGCCCCCGCTGGCGACCTCCAGCACCAGGCCGCGCGGCGGCAGCGCTCCGCGCAGCACGCCGAGGATGGCGTCGCGGTTGCGCGCGACGGCGGGGGAGAAGCGGCGGCCGTCGGGCGCGACATCGGCGGGGAAGGCGCGGGGACCTGTCATCCGCCCCGTTTGCCGGGCGGCCGATCCTGGCGCAATCTCACGTCACGAATTTCGACACGGGGGAAGGTCCAGATGGGCAACCGCATCGCCATCGTCGGCACGGGCGCGGTCGGCGGCTACGCCGGCAGCTACATGGCGCAGGCCGGGGAGGACGTGACCTTCATCGACATGTGGCCGGAGAATGTGGAGGCGATGCGCACCAAAGGGCTGCGCATCACGCATCTGAAGGACATCGCCGAGTTCACCGTGCCGGTGAAGGCGATCCACCTGACGGAGCTTCAGGAGGTGTCGAAGGGTCGCCCCTTCGACATCGCCTTCGTCTGCACCAAGTCCTACGACACCGCCTGGGCGACGATGATGATCAAGCAGTACCTCGCACCCGGCGGCTACGTCGTCAGCCTGCAGAACTGCATGAACGAGGAGACCATCGCCGGCATCGTCGGCTGGGGGAAGACGCTGGGCTCCATCGCCTCCTCCATCACCGTGGAGATGATGACGCCCGGGCATGTGCACCGGAACAGCGGCAAGGGCGGCGCCGCGCACACCGTCTTCCGGGTCGGCGAGGTGCATGGCCGCATCACGGACCGCGTGCAGGAAATCGTGCGCCTCGTCGGCCTCTCCGACAGCGCCAAGGCGACCGAGAACCTCTGGGGCGAGCGCTGGTCGAAGCTGGTGATCAACGCGATGGGCAACGGCATGTCGGCCTCCACCGGCATGATCAGCCGCGACATCCTGATGGACGACACGCTGCGCCGCTTCTCCGCGCGCCTTGGCTCCGAGGCGATCCGCACCGGCCAGGCGCTGGGCTACCAGTTGGAGGAAATCTTCCACATGGACCCGGAGGTCATCGCCCGCGCCGGCGAGGGCGATCCCGCGGCCACGAAAGACTACGACGACCACCGCCTGGCGGAGGCGAAGAAGCCCGGCGGCGGCGCGCACCGCCCCTCGATGGGCCAGGACATGGTGAAGGGCCGCCGGACGGAGATCGAGTTCCTCAACGGCTTCATCTGCGACAAGGCGAAGGATCTCGGCATCGCCACGCCGGCCAACGCGGCGCTGACGGAGATCGTCAAGCGGGTCGAGCGCGGCGACCTGCATCCCGACCCGAAGCACATCAAGGAGCTGCGCCTGAACTAGAGAGACGGATCGCACCGCCACGCCCTCCGGGAGGACCACGCAATGACCACCACGTCGCGCCGCGCCCTGCTCGCCGCTACCCTGCTCGCGCCCGCCGTGGCGCGGGCGCAGGGTAGCGGCGACTATCCGAACCGCCCCGTCACCATCATCGCCGCCGGCGCCGCGGGCGGCCCCACGGACACCATCACCCGCATCGTCGCGGATGCGCTGGGCCGGGTGCTGCCCGTGCCGGTGGTGGTGGAGGCGATCGGCGGCTCCCTCGTCGCGCCGCAGAAGCTCGTGAACAGCCGCCCCGACGGCTACACGATCATGAACCAGAACGTGGGCCTCTGCGCCGCGGCGACGCTGTACCGCCGCCTGCCCTTCCCGATGCCCGGCGGCTTCGCGCCGCTCGGCGTCGTCTCCGACGCGGCGATGACGGTGGTGGCGCGGCCGGGATTCGCCGCCACCGACATGCAGCAGCTCATGGCGACGCTGAAGCGGGAGGGCGACAAGCTGAACCTGGCGACGGCGGGGCTCAGCTCCTCGGCCAATCTCTGCGGCCTGCTGGTGCAGCAGGCGGCCGGAGCGGGCGCCACCACGGTGGTGTTCCGCGGCACCGGACCCGCGATCGGCGAGGTCATGGCGGACCGCATCGACCTGATCTGCGACCAGGCGACCAACACCATCCCCTACATCCGCGAGAACCGGATCAAGGTGTACGCGGTCACCTCGCCGCAGCGCCTGCCGGGCCTGCCGAACGTGCCGACGACGGCGGAAGCCGGCTTCCCCAGCATCGACATGTCCGCCTGGCACGGCATCTACGCCCCGGCCGGCACGCCGGAGCCGATCCAGCAGCGGCTGTCGGACGCAATCATCCAGGCCTTGAAGGACGAGAAGCTGCGCGCCCGCTTCGCCGAACTGCTGACCAACATCCCCGCGCCGGAGCGCCAGGGGCTTGCCTTCCACCGCCGCTTCTTCCCCGAGGAGATCGCCCGCTGGCGGCCGGTGATCCAGGCCGCGGGCGCCTACGCGGACTGAGGCGCTCCGCGCGGCGGGCAGGGATTGACCCCGGGGGTCGCCCCCGTGATCCTGGCCCGCGCATACGGGGCTGGGAAACGCCATGGCTGTCAGCGTCACAGGCTTCGGCCCCGCGATTGCCTTCGCCGAAGACCTCGTGAACGCGTCGCCCGTCCTGCTGGACGGCGATGTCGAGGTCGAGGCGAGCGGCTCGCTGGCCGGCGGGCGGTTCAGCGTGACGGGGCTGCTGGCCGAGGATCGCGTCTCCATCCTCGCCGAAGGCACCGCCGCCGGGCAGATCGGCTTCGACGGGACCACGGTGACCTATGGCGGCATCGCCATCGGCACGGCCAGCGGCGGGGTGGGCACCAGCTTCACCGTCACCTTCAACGACGCCGTGACCACGCCCGCGCTGGACGCGCTGATCCAGCGCCTCAGCTTCGCCGATGTCAGCGACCTTCCCTTCCCCATCCGCACGCTGAGCCTCGACGTGCGGGATGCGCTGGGCGAGGGCCTCGACGAGCCCGCGTCGATCTTCGTCGCCGTCAATTCGGTGAACGACGTGCCGGTGATCACCTCCGCGGGCTCGGTGGCCTTCGTCGAGAACGGCACCGGCATCGCCTACCAGGCGCGGATGACCGACCCGGACCTGCCGACCAACCCGATCCCCTGGTCCCTCGGCGGCACCGACGCGGCGCTCTTCACCATCGACATTTTCTCGGGCGCCGTGCGCTTCAGGGACGCGCCGGATTTCGAGGCACCGCGCGACGCCAATGGCGACAACCGCTACGAGATCACCGTTACCGCGACCGATGGCCTTGGCGCAGCGACGACGCGCGACGTCTCGATCCTCGTCACCGACCTGACCCGGGCCGCCAGCCTCACCGATTTCCAGCCCGTGGTGACCATCGCCTCCGGCGCGGTGCCGCGATTGCTCGACCCGTCCGTGACCTTCATCGCCGGCGACAGCCTGGCCGGGGGCCGGTTGGTGCTGGCCGGCCTGCTGGCGGAGGACCGCATCTCCATCCTGGCGCAAGGCAGCGGCGCCGGGCAGATCGGCCTCGCCGGCAGCACGGTGACCTATGGCGGCACGGCGATCGGCACGGCCGCGGGCGGGGTCGGCGGCGACTTCACCGTGACCTTCACCGCGGCCGTGACCGAGGCGGCGGTGGAGGCGCTGATCGAGCGGCTGGCCTATGCCAATGCCAGCGCGACGCCCACCGCCACGCGGCGGCTGACGCTCGACGTGGTGGATGCCGCGGGCGGCCATCTCGCCGCCGGGCGGGCGCAGTTCAAGGCGGAGAGCGGGGCCGGAAATCCGCTCAAAGGCATCGACCCACGCTTTCCCGCGCCGGCCTTTGTGGATCTCGATGGCGATGGGCGGCTCGACCTCGTGGCCGCCCTGCGCGACAGCACGCTGATGGCATGGCGCAACACGGGCAGCGGCTATGTCGCACTCGACGGCGCGGCCAACCCCTTTGCCGCCATCACCGTCCGCGGCGGCAGACCCACCTTC
>JAIYAI010000454.1 GCA_027489135.1 Acetobacteraceae bacterium | reverse complement strand
TGACCCGGTCGTACCGGTCTGGACACCGCCGCCCTGGTTGCTCGTGTTCGTAACGGGGTCGATGGCAGACGTTGACGTGTTGAAGTAGGTGATCGCGGCGCTCGCCGGCGAGGCGGCGACCATGAGAGCCGCACCGGCTGCGGCCAGGGCGATCTTGAAGTTCATGCCCTCTCTCCTCGATTTCTCTGGTGAACGCCACGTCCCGAGAACCGGAACGCAGCGCTGTTCACGCGAACATGTCCAGTGAGGAGCAAGTCATGTGCCAAAAAACGAATTCAACACGTTAGAGTGATTCTGTCTAACTCCTGTAAGGGAATCCGACATCCGAATATATTTAGGTTCATTCGCCCATACGACGTGACCACGCCACCGTGATGACATTCCCGGGAAGTTGATTTAGAAATTTCGCCTAAAGGTTGATGCCGGCGATCAATTCGGGCCGCGGCGGCGTCTCGCCTCGCTCCACCCGCTTCACCACCGCGACCAGTGCCGCGTTCGCCGGCGCCGAGAGGCCGAGTTCCGTCGCCCGGTCGACGACATGGCCGTTGATGAAGTCGATCTCCGTCCGCCGCCCCTTCAGCATGTCCTGGCCCATCGAGGGCCGCTGCAGGTTGGACCGGGCGCCGCCCGCCAGCAGGCCGTCCACCACGGCCTCCGCCGCTGCCAGCGCGGCTGCGTAGCCCTCGCCGGCGCGGGCCAGCGTCTCGGGCGGGATGGTCAGCACCGGTTCCAGCGCCAGGCCCAGCGCCTGGCCGATCCGCACCGCTTCGCCGCCGACGCGCAGCATGAAGCGGCGGATGCGCGGGTCCCGGTCGCAGTCATTGCCGGAAAGCCCCGTCGCCGCGGAGATGCCGTTGCGCATGGCGTTGACGCAGAGCTTGGTCCAGCGCTCGCCCCAGAGATTGCGGGTGACCTTCACCGTGTCGATGCCGGCGACCATCTCCGCCAGCATCCCGACCCGCGGCGTGACGCGGCCATGCACCTCGCCCAGGTAGAAGACGGTCCGCCCGCCGGTGCCGAGCGGGACGGTGCGCATCACCTGCCCCGGGGCATGCAGTTCGGCCGAGAGGGTGGCGGCGATCATGCCCACCGTGCGGTCCCAGCCCACCACCGACGCGATCGTCGCCTCGTTGATGCAGTTCTGCAGGGAGACGACGAAGCCGCCGGGCGCCAGGTACTGCGCGATCATCGCGGTGGCCCAGGCGGTGTCGTAGGATTTTACACTGATGAATGCGACATCTATGCCGCGCGGGTCCTTCGCCAGGGACTGCAGGTCGGTGACATGGATCGCCGGCACCTGGACCGTCACGTTCTCCGGTTCGGTCAGGCCGGTCAGCCGCAACCCCTGCGCGCGGGTCGCCTCCACATGCGCGGGCCAGGCGTCCACGAAGGTCACGTCGTGACCGAGACGGGCAAGGTGCCCGCCGACATAGCCGCCGACCGCGCCGGCGCCGACGAAGACCATCCTGGGACGCATGACCGTTTCCTCCGTGACGGGTGGAGGCTATCGGCGCCGGGTCAGTCGAGGAAGGCGGGCCGCGGGTCCGGGTCCCAGGCGATGCCGGCGGCGCGCAGCGAGGCTTCCAGCGCCGCCCGGTTCATCCGCGCGTAGCGGTCCAGCAGCCGCAGATACATGCCGGTGAAGCGGGGGCCATGGCCGTCGCTCTCGTCCTCCGCCGTGCTGGTCAGGGCGTGGGCGATCTCGTGCAGCAGCACCCAGCTCGGCAGTTCGGCCGGCGCCTCGATTGCGGTGCGGGTCGCGCGGGCGACGGTGCGGCGGGCCTGGCGGGGCAGGGGGCGCATGCGCGGGGGGAAGCGCAGCCCCTCGCCCGCCCAGACATGGTCGACCAGCGCCTGCATCCGCGCGAAGGGAACCGAGGAGCGGTCATGCGGTGCCACCGCCGCATCCTCCCAGGCGTAGAGGCGACGGGCGGCGGTGCCTTCGTTCGGGCCGCGGCTCAACGGCCGGGAAGCCGCCCCGCGCCGGGACCCCGCCCGACAGGCCGGTCCAGCCCGACCCGCCCGCCGGCCTCGGCCCCGCGGCCGAAGGCGCCCTTGTCGCGGATGGTCGCCGAGGAGCGTACCGTGCGCAGCCGCACGCCGAGGCCCTTGAACCCCTCCTCGATCTTCTTCTCCTTGGCCAGGACCAGGGCGGTGGAGGCGGACTTGCCCATGGCCGCCTCGCGCCGCGCCACCTGTTCCTGGTGCCGCGCGTCGCTCATGGCGTCGAGCCGCTTGGAGAGCCGGTCGCCGAAGCCGTAGCGGAAGCTCCGCAGCACGCTCTGCGGCGTGTGCTTGCGCGTCGCCATCACATAGTCGGGGCCGAGGCGGTAGCGATATTCCTCGTAGCGCAGCGCCGCATCGATCACGTGCAGCAGGTAGTCCGCCATCTGCACATCGGGCTCGAGCCCGAACAGCACGATCTCGTGCCGCCCGTCGGTCCAGCCGCGGCATTCGCAGAAGCGCAGCAGCGCGGGCAGCATCCAGCGGATCGCCGTGCCGGAAGGGCCGAAGCTGCCGAGGCGCTTCTCGACACAGGCCTCCTCGCGCAGCTCGACCTCGCTCATCGAGAGGCCGTAGACGTCCAGCAGCTCGCCAACCTTGGCGGCGGCGGCCAGCGCCTCGGCCTCGGAACAGCCGCGGTCGACGGTCTTGGCGGCGAGGGCGCGGATGCGCGCCTTCACCTTGGAAAGCTCGGTCTGCTGGTCCATGCGGCGATAGGTGGCGGAGGGGCCGGTCGCGGGTCAAGGCGGGCGTCGAGTCGTCACGCCCCGAAGCGGTGCGCCACCCGCGCCTGGACCCGCACCGTCGCTCCCGGTGCCAGGCGGTCCGCGGCGCCGTCGTCGCGCGCCACCTCCGCCTCCAGCCGCGTGCCGTCGTCCAGCTCCAGCTCCAGCAGCCGCGCCCCGCCGCGGGAAACGGCGCGCCGCACGATGGCCGGCACGCCGGGGGCGCCGCTGCTCGCCTCCGCCACCGTGATGTCGTGCGGGCGGACCAGCACGAGGTCCTCGGTCGCCGGGCCGCGCAGGAAGCCGGGGCGGGCGGGCACGCGCACGGCATCGCCCAGGAACTCCGCGACGAAGGGCGTCGCCGGTTGGTCGTAGACCTCGGCCGGTGTGCCGATCTGCTCGATGCGGCCGGTGTTGAGGATGGCGACGCGGTCGGCGAGCTCCAGCGCCTCCTCCTGGTCGTGTGTCACGAACAGCGTCGTCAGCCCGAGCCGCTCATGCAGCTCGCGCAGCCAGCGCCTGAGGTCGCGCCGCACCTTGGCGTCCAGCGCCCCGAAGGGCTCGTCCAGCAGCAGCACGCGCGGCTCGATCGCCAGCGCCCGGGCCAAGGCGACGCGCTGCCGCTGCCCGCCCGAGAGCGCCGCCGGCCGCCGCTGCGCGAAGGCGCCGAGCTGGACCATCTCCAGCAGCGCCATGACGCGCTCGGCGATCTCGCGCTCCGGCGGGCGCAGGGCGCGGGGGCGGGCGCGCAGGCCGAAGGCGACGTTCTCGAACACCGTCATGTGGCGGAACAGCGCGTAGTGCTGGAAGACGAAGCCGATGCGGCGTTCGCGCGCCGGCACCGTCGTCGCGTCCTCGCCATCGAGGCGGATGCGTCCGCTCTCGATCGTCTCCAGCCCCGCGATGGCGCGCAGCAGCGTGGTCTTGCCCGAGCCCGAGGGCCCGAGCAGCGCCAGCAGCTCACCCGGCCGCACGGCGAGGGAGACGTCGTTCAGCGCGGCGGCGGCATTGCCGACGCGGCCGCCGTAGAGCTTGGTGACGTGCTCGATGGAGATCGCCGTCATCGTCCTGTCAGCCTCTGGTCGGGGTTGGGGAGGCAACGCAACACGGGGTCGCCGCCAAGGCGCCCAGGAGAGAGGGACAGCCTGGCGCCTTGGCGTCTTGGCGGTTCGCTCATCCTCCAACCCCCGCCCGCGCCTGCATCCGCCGCTCCAGCCACACCTTCAGCACCAGGGTCACCACCGCCAGCAGCGCGAGCAGCGCCGCGACGCTGAAGGCGCCGACCTCGTCGTATTCGTTGTGCAGGATCTCGACATGCAGCGGCATGGTGTTGGTCTCGCCGCGGATAGAGCCCGAGACGACCGAGACCGCGCCGAATTCCCCCATCGCCCGGGCATTGGTCAGCAGCACGCCGTAGAGCAGCGCCAGCCCGGCATTCGGCAGGCTGACTCGCGCCAGCGTCGTCCAGGCGCCGGCGCCGAGCGTCGCCGCGGCCTCCTCCTCGTCCACGCCCTGGCGGCGCATGATGGGGATCAGCGTCCGCGCGACATAGGGCAGCGTGACGAAGATCGTCGCCAGCACCATCCCCGGCAGGGCGAAGATGATCTTGATGTCGCGTTCCTGCAGCCAGGGGCCGAGCCAGCCCTGCGCACCGAAGAGCAGCACGAAGACGAGGCCCGAGACGACCGGGGAGACGCTGATCGGCAGGTCGATCAGCGCCGTCAGCATCGCCCGGCCGCGGAATTCGTGCTTGGCGATGGCCCAGGCCATGGCGACGCCCAGCACCAGGTTCACCGGCACCGCGATGGCCGCGACCAGCAGCGTCAGCCGGATGGAGGCGAGGGTGTCCGGTTCCTTCACCGCCTCCAGGAAGCGCGGCAGGCCCTTGTGCAGCGCCTCCCACAGCACGGTCGCCAGCGGCAGCACCAGCAGCAGCAGGATCCAGGCGAGCGCCGCCGCGATCAGCAGCCAGGCGATGCCGGAGGGGTCGCGCAGCGCGGGGCGCGTATCGGCTGCGAGCCTCATCGGTCTGCTCCCTCGCGCTCCAGCCGCCGCTGCATCGCCGCGCTGATCACCAGCAGCACCAGCGACGCCGCGAGCATCACGCAGGCGATCGCCGCCGCCGCGCCATAGGCGTACTGCTCGAGCTGCACGACGATCAGCAGTGGCGCGATCTCGCTGATCATCGGCTTGTTGCCGGCGATGAAGATGACGGAGCCGTACTCACCGACCGCGCGGGCGAAGGCGAGCGTGAAGCCGGTCATCGCCGCCGGCGCGATCGCCGGCAGCACCACCCGCGTCACCGTCCGCCAGCGGGAGGCGCCGAGCAGCGCCGCCGCCTCCTCCACCTCGGGTTCGAGATCGGCCAGCACGGGCTGCACGGTGCGCACCACGAAGGGCAGGCCGATGAAGACCAGCGCGATGAAGACACCGACCGGCGTGAAGGCGAGCTGGATGCCGAAGGCCGCCGCCACCTGCCCGACGCTGCCGTTCGGCGCGCAGATCGTCGCCAGCGCCACGCCGGCGACCGCGGTCGGCAGGGCGAAGGGCAGGTCGATCAGCGCATCCGCCAGGCGCCGGCCCGGAAAGCGGTAGCGCACCAGCACCCAGGCGATCAGCACGCCCATCACCAGGTTCACCAGCGCGGCGAGGAAGGCCGCGCCGAAGGAGAGCCGATAGGCCGCCAGCGCACGGGGGGAGAAGGCGGCGGCGGCGAAGCTCGCCCAGGTCTGGTCGGCGCCCTTCAGCACCAGCGCGATGATCGGGATCAGCACGATGGCGGAAAGCCCGGCGACGGCGATGCCGAAGGCGGTGCCGAAGGCCGGCACCGCCGTCGGGCGATGGAAGCGCCAGCCCGACGCGGAGGCTGCCGTCGCGCTCATGCCGCGGCGCCCGGCCGACCCGTCGCGCGCATCAGCGCGCGCCGCCGGTGATGCGGTCGAACAGCGCCCCCTCGGCGAAGTGCTTCGTCGTGGCCGGGCCCCAGCCGCCGAAGACATCGTCGATGGTGAACAGCTCCGCCTTCGGGAATTTCGCCATGTCGGCGGCGGCCGCGTGCTCCGGCGCAATCGGCCGGTAGCCGTGCCTGGCGATGATCGCCTGGCCCTGCGGCGTGTAGAGAAACTCGAGATACTCCCGCGCCAGCGCCGCCGTGCCGCGCCGCTGCACGACGCGATCGACCACCGCGACCGGCGGCTCCGCCAGGATGGAGCGGGAGGGGACGACGATCTCGAAGGCGTCGGCGCCGAATTCCTGCTGCGCGAGGAAGCCCTCGTTCTCCCAGGCCAGCATGACGTCGCCGATGTTGCGCCGCACGAAGGTGGTCAGCGACCCGCGCGCCCCGGTGTCCAGCACCGGCGCGTTGCGGAAGATGGTGGTGAGGAATTGCTGCGCCGTCGCGTCCGATCCGCCCGGCTGCGCCAGTGCCCAGCCCCAGGCCGCGAGGTAGTTCCAGCGCGCCCCGCCCGAGGTCTTCGGATTGGGGGTCACCACCGCGACGCCGGGCTTCGCCAGGTCGCCCCAGTCCGCGATGCGCTTCGGGTTGCCCTTGCGCACCAGGAACACGATGGTCGAGCGATAGGGCGCGGAGCGCGCCGGCAGCGCCGCCTGCCAGTCCTTCGCGACCAGCCCGGCCTCCGCCAGCACGTCGATGTCGCCACCCAGCGCGAGGGTGACCACGTCCGCCTCCAGCCCATCGATGACGGAGCGTGCCTGGCGGCCGGAGCCGCCATGCGACATGCGGATGCGCAGGTCTTCGCGCGTGCGTGCCTTGTGCTGGGCGGCGAAGGCGGCGTTGACGTCGCGGTAGAGTTCCCGCGTCGGGTCGTAGGAGACGTTGAGCAGCGTGCGCTCCTGCGCCGCGGCGGGGCGGACGAGGAAGGGCAGGGCCAGGGTGGCGAGGCTGCCGGCGGCGATCAGGCGGCGGCGCGCAAGGACGGGTCCGGTCATCACATCACTCCATGTCCGATGACGGCGAGCGCCGCGGTCTCCTCCAGTTCCGGCGCCGCGGGCAGGACGGCGCGCAGCCAGAGGATGGTGGTCAGCAGCAGGCCGGCGAGGGCCGGCACCAGAAGCTCCGGCATGGTGGCCATGACGGCGATCATCGGGCGGCCCCCACCACTGATGCGGGCGGCGGCTGCACCAGCCCCGCCAGCCCGAGCGCGCCGAAGACGAGGCCGAGGGCGAGCGCGGTGCGCAGGGTCAGCGACAGCATCGCTCAGGCCCCGTCGCCACGGATGCCGGCGGCCTGCACCACGGCGGCGAAGCGGGCGATGGTGCCGTCCACCGTCGCGGCGAAGGCCTCGGCCGTGGTCGGCGCCGCGGTGAACCCGAGCGCGGCGAGGCGGTCCTGCAGCGCGGGGTCGGCTACCGACGCCGCCATCGCCTGCTGCACGCGGGCGGTCACGGCCTCCGGCGTGCCGGCTGGCGCGAAGAGGCCCTGCCAGGTGGCGAGGTGGAAGTCGGGCGCCACGCTCTCGGCGAAGCTCGGCACCTCGGGGATCGCGGCGTTGCGGGTGCGGGTGGTGACGGCCAGCGCGCGCAGGCGCCCTTCCTTCACCTGGCCCGCGGCGGCGGCGAAGGTGACCATGCCCGCATCGATCTTGCCGGCGACGAGGTCGATCAGCAGCGGCCCGCCGCCGCGATAGGGCACGTGCTCGACACGCAGGGTCCCGGGGATGCTGCGCAGCGCGAGTTCGCTGGTCATGTGTTGCGAACTGCCGATGCCGGGCACGCCGATGTTGAGCGCGCCGGGCCGCGCCCGCGCCGCGGCGACGAAGCCGGCGATGTCCGTGATGCCCGACGCGGGATGGGTGACGAGGGCGTTCGGCGCCTCCACCGCCTGGCCGACCGGCACGAGGGCGGCGCGGAAGCCGGGCTGGCCGGGGACGGGCAGGGCCTCGGTGGCGGCGAAGGTGTCGTTTGCGAGCAACAGGGCCATGCCATCTGCCGGCGCCCGTGCGACGGCCTGGGAGCCGAGGCGCCCGGCGGCGCCGCCGATGTTCTCGATCACCACGGTCTGGCCGAGCCGGTCGGCCATGGCCGGGGCGAGGATGCGGCCGAAGGCATCCACCCCGCCGCCGGGCGGCCAGCCGATGACGAGTCGGATGCTGCGGCCCGGCTGGGCCAGGGCAGGGCGCGCAAGGCCGGCCGCGACGAGGCCGAGGAGGAGGGGACGGCGGGGGAAGTGGGGCCGCGAGGCGGCGTGCGCGGGGAGGTCGCTGTCGGGGGGCAAGGTCGAGGCTCCATGGCTCACCGATATTATCTACTTATAAGATAGAATTAATTGCAAGCCCTGTGGAGTCATCGTCTGTCCGGCCATTCCCTGCGTCCCCGGCCCTTGCGTCTGATGTCCCCAGGGACTAGCGGGTTGACCGAACGGAAACATGGGGAGCCCCGCAGCCATGGCCCGAAGTGGCGCCCTGCAGCGCGAGCCCTACGCCCGCACCGCGCTCGATGCCGATGCCGTGCGCGATGCGTATCGTCGCTGGGCGCGGGTCTATGACGACGTCTTCGGCGGGGTATCCGCCGCGGGGCGCAACCGTGCCGTGGCCGCGGTGAACGGCCTGCCCGGCCGACGCGTGCTCGAGGTGGGCGTCGGCACCGGCCTCGCCCTGCCGCGCTATGCGCCGGACAAGCGCGTCGTCGGGATCGACCTCTCGCGCGACATGCTGGCCCGGGCGCAGGAGCGGGTGCGGAGCGAATCGCTACGCAACGTCGTGGGCCTCGTCGAGATGGACGCGGAGCACATGGGCTTCGCCGATGACAGCTTCGACATCGCGGTCGCGATGTTCACGGCGACCGTGGTGCCGGATGCGCGCAAGCTGTTCGGCGAGATGCGCCGCGTGGTGCGGCCCGACGGGCAGTTGCTGTTCGTGAACCACTTCCGCGCCGAGAAGGGCCTGCGCTGGTGGGCCGAGCGCACGCTGGCGCCGCTGTCGCGCGTGCTGGGCTGGCATCCCGATTTCGCGCTGACCGACCTGATGGACGATCCGCGCGCCGCGGCCGAGATCACCGAATGCCCGCCCTTCGGGCTGTTCACGCTGGTGCGGGTGCCGAACGCCGCGCTGGCGTAGCATTCGACGGAAAGACATCAGGGCACGACGACATGAGGGAAGGGCCTTCGTGCCTTTGCGTCTTCGTCCCTTCGTGGTGAACGCGTTCAGGACCT